>JAXDFS010000119.1:0-4833 GCA_034665465.1 Solirubrobacteraceae bacterium | reverse complement strand
ACGCTCGGCATCGCCCGCACGTTCCAGAACATCCGGCTGTTCGCGACCATGAGCGCAGTCGAGAACGTCATGGTCGGCCAGCACGCCCGCATGCGGGCCGGCCTGATCGGCTCGATCCTGCGCCCGCCGCGGGTCGGCCGCGAGGAGCGCGAGGTCCGCGACAAGGCCCGCGAGATGCTCAGCTACGTGGGCCTCTCCGAGGGCGTCCACGACGAGCTCGCGGTCAACCTCGCCTACGGAGACCAGCGCCGCGTGGAGATCGCGCGCGCGCTGGCGTCCGAGCCGCGCCTGCTGCTGCTCGACGAGCCGACGGCCGGGATGAACCCGCAGGAGTCCGACCGCCTCACCGAGTTCATGCGCCGGCTGCGCGACGAGCGCAACCTCACGATCCTGCTCATCGAGCACGACATGAAGGTCGTGATGGGCGTCTCGGAGCGCATCACGGTGCTCGACCACGGCGAGAAGATCGCCGAGGGTGACCCCGTCGAGGTGCGCGCCAACCCGGTCGTCGTCGAGGCCTACCTCGGAAAGCAGGGCTGACCGCCATGGCCCTGCTCGAAGTCGAGGACATCCACACCTACTACGACAACATCGAGGCGCTCAAGGGCGTCACGCTGGCCGTCGAGGAGGGCGAGATCGTCACCCTGATCGGCTCCAACGGCGCGGGCAAGTCGACGACCCTGCGCTCGATCTCGGGGTTGACCTCGCCGCGGATGGGCTCAGTGCGCTTCGACGGCCAGGAGATCGGCAGCATGGCGCCGCAGGACATCGTCCGCCTGGGCATCTCCCAGTCGCCTGAGGGCCGGCGCTGCTTTCCGCGCATGACCGTCGCCGAGAACCTCGACATGGGCGCCTACCTGCGCCGCGACGGCGAGATCGCGTCCGACCTGCAGCGCGTCTTCAAGCTCTTCCCGCGCCTGAAGGAGCGCGAGCGCCAGAAGGCCGGCACGATGTCCGGCGGCGAGCAGCAGATGCTCGCGATCGGACGCGCGCTGATGGCGCGCCCGAAGCTCCTGCTGCTCGACGAGCCGTCGATGGGCATCGCGCCGATCCTCGTCGACCGCATCTACGAGACGATCGTGGAGATCAACAAGCAGGGCACGACGATCCTGCTCGTCGAGCAGAACGCCAACTACGCGCTGGGGGTGTCGATGCGCGGCTACGTGCTGGAGACCGGCAAGGTCGCGCTCAGCGACGCCTCCGACGCCCTGCGCACGAACCCCGACGTCCAGCGGGCCTATCTCGGCGCATGACGATCATCGCCAACATCGGGGCGCTCGCGCTGTACCTTCTGTTCATCTGGCTGGGCTCGGCGATCGCGGCCTCCTACCTCTCCAACCGCAAGGGCTGGGGCGAGCAGCCCGGTCTGGCGTCCGGGCTCCTGCTCACCGTTCTCGGGCCGCTCGCATGGCTCGTCGTCCCCAGGCGGCCGCCCACGCTCGCGCCGGGCGCCGCGGCGGCGCTCGTGTTCAGCGTCGCCAGCGGCTTCCTGAGCCCGCTCGCCCCATTTGCGCTGAGATACGCGAGGCGGATCGACGCCGAGATCGTCGCGTCCGACGGCGTCCTGACCGGCGCGCTCCTGACCCTGATCGCGAGGGTCGTCGCCGTCTTCGGCATCGTGTTCCTGGTCGCCGAGGTGCTGTTGTTCCTCGCGCTCAGGAGCTGACCCGGCCCTGCGCTCTCAGCCGAGCGTGTCGCGCAGCGCCTCGTCGAGATCGGGGTGCGCGAACTCGTAGCCGAGCTCCGGGGCGCGCCCGGGCACCATCCGCACGCCCTTGAGCACGATCTGCGCCATCTCGCCGTACATCGCCTTGATCGTGAAGCCCGGGATCGGCGCCACGGCGGGCCGGTGCAACGCCCGGCCGAGTGCGTGGGAGAACTCCTTGTTGGTCACCGGGTTGGGCGCCGAGGCGTTGATCGGCCCCGCGAAGCTCGGCGAGTCGATCGCCGCGAGGTAGATGCCGACGATGTCGTCGAGGTGGATCCAGGGCATGTACTGCCTGCCGCCGCCGACCGGCCCGCCGAGGCCTGCCTTGAAGGGCGGCAGCATCTTCGCCAGTGCGCCGCCCTCGGCGTCGAGCACGACTCCGGTGCGGACCTTCACGACGCGGGTGCCGAGCTTCGCCGTGTCGGCCTGCGCCTCCCAGCGCACCACGACGTCGGCCAGCCAGTCGCGGCCGGGCGGGCTCGTCTCGTCGACGGGCTCGTCGCCGCGCGCGCCGTAGAAGCCCGACGCCGAGGCGCAGATCAGGACCGGCGGGCGCGGCTTGGCGTCGAAGATCGCGTGCACGAGGCTGCGGGTCCCGCCCTCGCGGCTGTCGAGGATCCTCTGCTTGACCTCCTTGCTCCAGCGCTGCCCGACGTCCTCGCCGGCGAGGTGGACGACGGCGTCGCGTCCCACGAGCGCGGCCATCGGGGCGCCCTCGTTCTGCGGATCCCAGGCGAGCGCTTCCACGCCGAGGCGCTCGCCGGCCTTCTCCGGGTTGCGCGAGAGCGCGGTGACCTCGTCCCCGCGCGCCTTCAGCGCGGCGACGAGTGCAGAGCCGATGCGCCCCGTGGCACCGGTGACCGTGACCCTCATGCCGGCGGCGCCGGGATCCCGCGGCTGGGCGTCTGCACCATTGCCACGAGCATACGGAGTGCCCGCCCGCGGGTCCGTCCCCGGGACGGTCGTGGCGCGTCCGCGCGACGGGCTCCTACGGGGTCGTCTCGGGCTCCGGCTCGTCGATCTTGCGGTGCCGGCGCCGGCGCGAGGAGATCAGCTGCGGGCTCGCGACGGGGATGCGGTCCAGGCGCGGGCCCCACTCGTCCGCGGCCTTGATGACCTCGATGATCCGCGTCCAGCAGCCGACGGCGGGCTCGGCGTGGTAATGGCCGACATAGCCGCTCTTCCAGTGCCCGTCGGCGCGGTCGCCGTTGCCGTTGAGGGTCACATAGGGCGCATCGCGGTCGATCGTCTCGCCGCAGAAGTTGCAGGTGTAGATGATGCTCATGCACGCTTCCTTGCGTCGGGGGCCACGTGGCGCCGGCACCTTGCGCCACACGTGTGTTCGAAGATGGTACGACAGTCAGGTGACGTCATCGGTCGTCTGACGAGATACATCTAGAGTGCGCGACCGTGGCCGACCGCACGGACGAGCTGTACCTGATCGACGGCAACTCGCTGGTCTACCGCGCGTTCTTCGCGCTCCCCGAGTCGATCGCGACGTCGACCGGCTTTCCCACGAACGCGATCTTCGGCTTCGCCTCGATGCTCGTGAAGATCCTCACCGAGCACGGCACCAAGCCGACGGTCGTCGTCTGGGACGCCGGGTCCAGCGGGCGCAAGGACGTCTATCCGCAGTACAAGGCCCAGCGCAGCTCGCGCCCGGACCTGCTGCGCGAGCAATGGCCGCACTTCGAGCCGCTCGTGGAGGCCTTCGGCTACACGAACGTGCGCCTGGACGGCTTCGAGGCCGACGACGTCATCGCCACGCTGGCCGAACGCGCGCGCGAGCAGTCGATCCCGGTGGTGATCGTCACCGGCGACCGCGACGCGTTTCAGCTGATCGACCCCGAGGGGGTCGTCAAGGTGATGGCCACCTCGCGCGGGATCACGGACACCAAGCTCTACGACCACCAGGCGGTCATCGACCGCTACGGCATCGCCCCCGAGCTGATCCCCGACTTCTACGGCCTCAAGGGCGACACGAGCGACAACATCCCGGGCGTCCCCGGGATCGGCGACAAGACCGCCTCCCAGCTGCTGCAGACCTACGGCGACCTCGAGACCGTCCTCGGCTCGATCGACCAGATCTCGGGGGCCAAGCGCAAGCAGAACCTCGCCGAGCACGCCGACGACGCGCGCGTGTCGAAGGTCCTTGCGACGATGCAGCGCGACCTGCCCGTCGACCTCGACGTCATCGCGGAGGCGGCGCGCACCCCCGACCGCTCCAAGCTGCGCGAGGTCTTCCGCGAGTTCGAGCTGCGCGACCCGCTGCGCCGCCTGGAGGAGTTCCTCGGCACCGAGGAGGCAGCGCCGGCGCCCGTCGCCGAGACGAAGGTGTCGGCGCGCGTGCGGGCGGGATCGCTCGCGGACGTCGCACGCGTCGCGGGCGACGAGATCGTCCTCGCGGCACGGGCCCCCGAGATCCCCGAGGGCGAGCTGCTCGCCGTCGACCAGCGCTGGCGCTTCGCGGTGGCGGGCGCGGGCGAGGTCCTCACCGGCGCGATGGACGATCCGGCCCAGCTCGTCGCGGCCGCCGGCGAGCGCCCCGTGATCGCCTACGACGCCAAGGCGCTGGGAGTCGTCCCGGGCCACCTCGTCCACGACGCGCTGCTGGGCGCCTACCTGCTCGAGCCCGCCCGCCGCGGCTATCCACTGCGCGAGCTGCTCGAGGAGCGCGGCCTGGCCGCCGCCGGGGTCGAGGACCCCCTGGCCGCCGAGGCGCTGCTGGTCGGCGAGCTGTCGGCATGGCAGCGCGAGCAGATCGTCGCGCGCGGGCTGAGCACCGTCATGGAGCAGATCGAGCTGCCGCTCGTGCCGGTGCTGCGGCGCATGGAGCTCGAGGGCGTGCGGCTGAACACCGAGCGGCTGGCCGAGATCAGCGCGCGCGTGCGCGAGGAGATCCGCACCCTCGAGCTCGAGGTCTGGCGCCTGGCGGGCACCGAGTTCGTCATCGGATCGCCGCAGCAGCTGGGGGAGATCCTCTTCGAGACCCTCGGCCTGTCGCGCAAGCGCCGCGGCAAGACCGGCTTCTCGACCGACGCGCGCGTGCTGCAGGCGATCCGCGGCGAGCACGAGATCATCCCGCTCGTCGAGCGCTGGCGCGAGCTCAACCAGCTCGACAAGAC
>JAXDFS010000118.1:0-3618 GCA_034665465.1 Solirubrobacteraceae bacterium | reverse complement strand
GGCCCGCCAGCGCCTTGCCGCCGGCCTTGTCCCACTCGAGCATCTCGTCCGCGCACCCGGGCCAGTCGCGACAGCGCAGGGCCTTGCCGATGCCGGTGTCCGAGGCGATCGCGCCCGAGCCGAGGTTGTAGACGAACGACGTCAGCGCGTCGACCTGGTGCTGCGCGAGCGCGTGAAACGTGGGTAGGCCGCGCACCGGCGGGAAGTAGCCGAGATCGAGCTCGCGCTCGAGCAGCATCGCGGCCTCCTGCTCGGTCAGCGGGCTGGAGTGCGGGCCGACGCCCTTCGTGTGGCCGTAGCCGATCGTCCAGACCCCGACCGAATCGGTGTACGGGTCCGCGCGAAAGCCCTCGAAGGCCTTGACGAGATCGACGGCGGCCCGCGAGACGCCGGTGATGCCGAGTCGTGCGATCCGCGCGGCCCGGCGCTTGCGCATCGTGCGCGCCTGCATGTAGGCGCGGTGCGCGTCCGCGCGGCGCGGGTCGGCCGCCGGCAGGCGCTTTACGCGGCTGCGCCAGAGCCGGTAGGCCGCGACCTCGCGCCCGCGCCAGAGGATCAGCGACGCCTCGAGCTGGGCGCGGTTCATCGGCTCGTGTGCGGCCTTGAGGGCGACGCTGCGTGTCGGGGTCATCGTGCGAGCTCCTTCGTGATCACCCCGGCGCGTCGTGGCGCCGCCCGGGTGGTCGATTTGCCTGTCCCTGGTGGAGCGCGCCGGCGCGTGCGTGATACACCGGGCGCGCTTGCGGCTCGCGCTCCCCACCGACCGGACCGCGTGGCCGCCTTGCGGTGCGGCCAGGCGTCGTTGCGCTCAGCGGTTGACGGTCGACATGTCGGCGTAGCGATCGCCGGCGGTCGCGCCCACCGGCGCGACCGCGTCGATCCGCGCCAGCTCCTCGTCGGTGAGGCGCACGTCGGCGGCGGCGGCGTTCTCCTCGAGGTAGGTGCGCCGCTTCGTGCCGGGGATCGGCACGATGTCCTCGCCCTGCGCGAGCACCCACGCCAGCGCGAGCTGACCGGGCGTCACGCCCTTCTCCTCGGCGATCTCCTCCACGCGCACGACCAGGTCGAGATTGCGCTGGAAGTTCTCGCCCTCGAAGCGCGGAAAGCGCCCGGCGCGGCGTGCGTCGTCCTCGGACAGGTCCTGCAGCGAGCGGATGCGCCCGGTGAGAAAGCCGCGCCCGAGCGGGCTGTAGGCGACGAAGCCGATCCCCAGCTCGCGGATCGTCTCCAGGATGCCGTTGTCCTCCGGGTCGCGCGTCCACAGCGAGTACTCCGTCTGCAGGGCGGTGATCGGGTGCACCGCGTGCGCACGCCGGATCGTCTGCGGCGCCGCCTCCGACAGCCCGAGGTGGCGCACCTTGCCCTGCGCGACGAGCTCGGCCATCGCGCCGACCGTCTCCTCGATCGGCGTCTTGGGGTCGACGCGATGCTGGTAGTAGAGGTCGATGTGATCGATGCCGAGGCGCTGCAGCGAGGCGTCGCAGGCCTCGCGCACGTACTGCGCGTCACCGCGGACGCCGAGAAACTCGCCGTTCGAGCCGCGCTCGTTGGCGAACTTCGTCGCCAGGACGACCCGGTCGCGGCGGTCGGCGATCGCCTTGCCCACGAGCTTCTCGTTCGTGAACGGCCCGTACATGTCGGCGGTGTCGAGGAAGTCGACGCCCAGCTCGAGCGCGCGATGGATCGTCGCGATCGTCTCGCCCTCGTCGCCCGAGCCGTAGAACTCCGACATCCCCATGCAGCCCAGTCCCTCGGCCGAGACCTCGAGCGCCGCGTCGCCGCGGCCCAGCGTGCGCCTGTCCATGCCTGCCTCCTCTGTCGTGCGTCTCAGCATGCCGGGCTACCCGCTGACGCCGTTCCTACGAATCTCGATGCCCTCAGCGTCGAAGGGCTCCTTCAGGCGCTGGCGCAGCTGGCCGCGTGACGACGAGCCGGAGGACGATCCATCGAGCTTGGGCTGGAGCGGCTACTGGCCCGGTTCACCCTCCACGTCCTGCAAGACGTCGTCTTGCTGAGGTCGGAAGGCCAGGGTATGCGGCCGTGCTGCGTCGAACTCGGTGGCGAACGAAGAGATCGGGGGGTTCACTGCCCCGACCTGTAGGGCCGTCATGATGCCTCCATAGGCGTTCACCGAGCCTCGGCGGTCCGCCAGCTCACCGCCCAAGGACGCGCCCAGGTGACACGTCAGGATGATGGTCGTTCGCTTGTGCAGCACCACGACTTGATGGAGTACCACGATCTGCTGCACATACTCGACATCAGGCTGCTGTGGACGCAAAAATCCATATGCGATCTCCGCCGCGTCGCCGGTGCTGAGCCGGAAAGCCCCGTCAAAGGAGCCGTTGGGGTCCCCTCCCCGCACACTCAGGCGCGCTGTAACGAGGTAGCTGCCACTCGCGACGTCCAGTCGCATGATTTCATCGCCGCTGTGATATCGGTAATTATCGCGGCTCTGATGAGCGACATACACCGCGGGATATGAGTGAAACGCGGCGCCCGCAGCTCCGGGTGGTCCTGGCGACCCGGGGGAACCCGGCAGCCCGGGGAGACCGGGCAGCCCGGGGAGACCCGGCGGCCCCTGCGGCCCCTGTAGACCGGGGGCACCAGGCGGACCCGGCTCGCCGGCGTCGCCGTCGCGTCCGGAAATGCCCGGCACGCCTTGCGCGCCTTCAGGACCGGGCGGCCCGGGTGGGCCCTGTTGCGTTGGGGCGATCGGCCCGGGCACGACCGGCGGCTCGCCCTCCGGATCGGGGAGATAGCCGACGCCGAGCAGCGCGACCGCGGTCGCGTCCTCGACCCACCGGGCGAAGACGCCGGAGAGCAGCGCGGCGAGCGACGCCGCCAGACCAGGCAGGACCGCCGCCTTCGGAATGGAGACCTGCAGATTTGTGATCGTGACGCGGAGGGTGCCATCCCGTTTCCCGGCGGCGACGGGATGGAATGTGACCAGCGCTCTCCTACCCGCATTCGCCGCAACCGGGCTCGGCGTCGGGCTCAGGAGAACCGAGTAGTCAGCACCGGGATTAGAATCCGTGGAGACGATGTCGAAGGTCGCACTCGCGTCACCACACAGGTACATGAGTTGGGGCGGGTAAACAGTTGCCGCGAGTGACACCGGCGGCGGCATGTTCTGCAGTTGGGCCGGTACCGCGATCGCCAAGTCATCGGGTAGCTCGCTCAATCTGAAGCCGACCGGCATGATGACGTCGACTCCCTGCGAGGTCTGCCCGACCCGGCATCCACCGAAATCGACGGTGCGCGCTTCAGCCATCGGCCGGGGCCGGCGTGCTGAGCCTCACCCAGTCCTGCACGATATGCAGGGACCGTCCCATCCGCTTCCGCCTCGGGGGCACGACGCGCAGGCTAGCGCCGTGCGTCATGCATCACAAGGATTCGCGACATAGTCGTTCTACGGCACGGCTGGAGCGCTACGACGCTCTCAGCCTGAACGTCGCGACCGGCTCGTCGCGGTCGGGATTGAACGTCGTTTCGTCAGGCGTCATCGACGGCTTGCCTTTGAAGATGCGACAGCGCGTGACGTGCTGTGCAAGGTTCGCGGGCTCGTCGGACGACGACGGCGTCACTGCAGAAGAAAGAGGCTGCCGACTCGTTTGATGC
>JAXDFS010000117.1:0-13802 GCA_034665465.1 Solirubrobacteraceae bacterium | reverse complement strand
GACGCCGAGCACGCGGGCGACCCCAACGAGGCCGTGCTCTTCCGTCAGACCGGCGATTGCCTGCAGACGGAGCGGCTCGCCTCGGCGCCGGACGCCGAGGGCTTCCTCGCGACCGACGTCGCCGTGGACGGCGCGACGCTCTACCTGCTCGTCCCGGGTGTCGGCATCGTGACGCACGTGTTCGTGCCGGCCGCGACCCCCACCTGCTGACCGCTACAGCCGCCGCCCGCGGTTGTGCTCGGACGCCGCCTCGCGCAGGCCCTCCCCCTGCGCGGGGCGCAGCGTCGCCGTCACGTGGCGCCAGTAGCGCCTGGGGTCGTGGCCGGGAAGCACGAGCGCCGCGGCCGCCCGTACGGCGTAGGTGAACGCGGTCAGCAGCCGCACCGCCCATGCCGCCGGCGACGTGTGGTGCTTGCGCATGTAGACGTCGCGGTTGCGCGACAGCTCCACGATCCGGCGCTCGGGCACACGCCCGGTCGACAGCTGCTCGTGGTGCACGGCCACGGCTGCAGGGACGTAGAGCGTGCGCCAGCCGGCGTCGCGCAGGCGCTTGCAGAAGTCGACCTCGTCTGAGTAGACGAAGAACGCGGGATCGAACCAGCCGATCTGCTCGGCCGCCTCGCGGCGCACGAGCAGCGCGGCCGACTGCGCCCAGTCGACGGTGCGGATCGCGTCGCCGCGGCTCTGCACCGTGTAGCGGCGGTGCAGGAACAGCGCGCCGACGAGCGCCGTGAGCGGCGTCGGGAAGCGCCACGCCGACGCCTGGCGGCGGCCGTCGGGGCGCAGCAGCCGCGCGCCCGCCGCGGCTGCGTCGGGCCGCGCCTCGAGCGCCTCGTAGAGCGCCTTCGTCGCCCCGGGCTGCAGCTCGGAGTCCTCGTTGAGCAGCAGGCAGTAGCGCCCGCGGGCGCGCTGCAGCAGCTCGGAGTCGTTCTCGCCCTTGCCCCGGCGGCGGTCGAGCGCGACGAGCTCGGTCGTGGCCGGGTGGTTGCGGGCGGCGCCGGCCGAGCCGTCGCGCGAGGCGTTGTCGAGCACGAGCACCTCGGTCTCGAGGCCGATCGCCGCCTGCTCGGCCGCGATCGCGTCAAGACAGCGGACGAGCAGCTCGCGCTGCTCGGTGTTCACGACGCAGAAGGAGACCTCCACCGGCGCCGACGATACTTCGCGGCGGTGCGCATCGACGTCGTCGACCCCTCGGCCTTCACGCCGCCCTACGACCACGCGCTGTGCGCCGCGCTCGCGCGTCAGGGCGCCGACGTGCGCCTGCAGACCAGCCGCTTCGCCTACGCCGCCGCACCGGCGCCCGATGGCTACGCGCGCTGCGAGCGCTTCTATCGCCGCGGGGCGGGCGGGGCGGATCCCGCGCGCTCGCGCGGGCGCTTCGCCGCCAAGCTCGTCCAGCACGTCCCCGACATGCTCGCCTACCGCCGCGCGGCCGCCGCCGCCGACGTCGTGCACTTCCAGTGGCTCACGGTGCAGCCGGTCGACGTGTACCTGCTCCCGCGATCGCGCCCGCTCGTCCTCACCGCCCACGACGTCCTGCCGCGCGAGCCGCGTCGCGGCCAGCTGGATGCCCAGCGGCGCCTCTACGAGCGCGTCGACGCCGTCGTCGTGCACTCCGAGCACGGGCGCGCGCGGCTCGTCGAGCAGCTCGGCGTCGATCCGGACAAGGTCCGCGTGATCGCCCATGGCGCCTTCGATCACCTCACGCGCGTCCCCGGCGAGCGCCCGCTGCCCCCGCAGCTGGCCGCCGTCGACAAGCCGGTCGTGCTGTTCTTCGGCCTGCTGCGGCCCTACAAGGGCATCGACGTCCTGCTGCAGGCCTGGCGCGAGGTCGAGGGCGCGGAGCTGTGGATCGCCGGCATGCCGCGGATGGACGTCACGGCGCTGCGCGCCTCGGCGCCGGCGTCGGTGCGCTGGATCCCGCGCTTTCTCGCCGACGACGAGGTCGCCGCCTACTTCCGGCGGGCCGACCTCGTCGTGCTCCCCTACCGCGAGATCGACCAGTCGGGGGTGCTGTTCACAGCGCTGGCGTTCGGCTCCCCGCTGCTGCTCAGCGACGCGGGCGGCTTCCCTGAGCTCGCGGCCCTGGGAGCGGCGGCGCTCGTCCCCCGCGGCGACCCCGCCGCCCTGGCCGGCGAGCTGCGCCGCCTGCTCGCCGATCGGGCCGCGCGCCAGCGCCTGGCCGCCGGCGCGGGCGAGGCCGCGCGGGGGCGCTATTCGTGGGACGCGATCGCCCGCGAGCACCTCGCGCTCTACGGCGGGCTGGACGGCGGATAGGCCCGGGCGCCAACTCGGAGACAATGCCCGGCGTGTCCTTCTGGGAGCTCGTCTTCTGGCTCTGCCTCGCCGCCCTCGTGTACGCGCAGCTCGGCTATCCGCTGCTGCTCGCCGTCCTCGCGCGGCTGCGCCGCCGCGCGACACCGGCGACCGCGCCCGCCGAGCCGCCGACGGTGAGCCTCATCGTGGCCGCCTACGACGAGGAGGAGGTCATCGCGGCGAAGGTCGCCAACGCGCGCAGGCTCGACTATCCGCCGGACAGCATGGAGATCATCGTCGCCTGCGACGGCTGCACCGACGACACCGCCGCGATGGCGCAGGAGGCCGGCGCCGACCTCGTGCTCGACCTCCCGCGCGGCGGCAAGATCCGCGCGCAGGACGCGGCGGTCGCCCGCGCGCACGGGCAGGTCGTCGCGTTCTCCGACGCCAACTCGACATGGGAGCCCGACGCGCTGGCGCTGCTGGTCGCGGCCTTCGCCGACCCCGACGTCGGCTACGCCTGCGGCCAGGTGCGCTTCGTCAACGACGGGGGCTCCAACCAGGAGGGGCTGTACTGGCGCTACGAGATGGCGCTGCGCACGCTGGAGTCGCGGCTGGTCTCGATCACCGCCGGCAACGGCGCGATCTACGCGACGCGCCGCGAGTGCTACATCGAGGTCGACCCGATCATGGGCCACGACCTCTCGTTCCCCTTCAACATGGTCAAGCGCGGGTGGCGCGCGGTCTACGTCCCGGCGGCCCGCGCGACGGAGAAGATGGTCCCCTCGATCGAGGGCGAGTTCGCCCGCAAGCGGCGGATGATGAGCCACACCTGGCCGATCGTCCTGCACGGTGGGCTGCTGTCGCCGCGCGGCTACCCGCCCCTGTACGCGGTCATGATCGGCTCGCACCGCGTGCTGCGCTACGCGGCGCCCTTCCTGCACCTGGGCGCGCTGCTCGCAAGCGCATTGCTGGTCGGCAGCGGGGTCGTCTACGCGCTCGCGTTCGTGCTCCAGGTCGCGCTGCTCGCGGCCGCGCTGCTGGCGCCGCGCTTCCCCAGCCGCCCGACGCTCGTCGCCCGCTACTACGTCCTGACGACGGCGTCCGTCGCCGCCGGCCTGTGGGACTGGCTGCGGCGCGGCACGCCCGCCGGCTGGGAGCCGGCGCAGGGCACGCGATGATGCGGCGCGCGGTCGACGTCGTGGTGGCCGCCGCGGCGCTCGTCGTCGCCTCGCCGGTGCTGGCGATCGCGATGGTCGCGATCCGGCTGGAGTCGCGCGGCAGCCCGATCTACCGCCAGCGGCGGGTCGGCCTGCACGGCCGCGAGTTCGACGTCCTGAAGCTGCGCACGATGGTCGACGGCGCGGAGCGCATCGGCGCGGGCATGGCCGTCAACATGGGCGACGCCCGCATCACCCGCGTCGGCGCGATCCTGCGCCGCACGTCGCTGGACGAGCTGCCCAACCTCGTCAACATCCTGCGCGGCGACATGGCGATCGTCGGCCCGCGGCCGACGCTGCCGGCCCAGGTCGCGCAGTACTCCGAGCGCGAGCGCGGCCGGCTCGCCGTGCGCCCGGGCCTCACCGGCTGGGCCCAGGTCAACGGCCGCGCGTCGCTGCCCTGGCCGGAGCGCATCGAGCTCGACCTCTGGTACATCGAGCACCGCTCCTGGCGCCTGGACCTGGAGATCCTCTGGCGCAGCGCCCGCATGGTGCTCGGCGGCGACGGGCTCTACAAGGGCGAGACCGGCGGCTGGGTCCCGCGGTAGCGCCGCCCGTGCGTTCCCGCCGCCACCACGGCGGCGGGCGCCCCGGCCGGTGGACGATGTCAGACGGCTGCGTGCGCGAGGCTCGGGACCCTGTCGGTGACGAAGCTCGTGCGCAGGTAGAAGAACCACGTCATGCCGGCGAAGACGACGTACGCGAAGAGGAACACGTAGAGCGCCGGGATCGACCAGTCGGCCATCGACTGCGCGACCGCGAGCTTCTCGGGCGGGGTCGCGGCCCCCTTCAGCGCAGCCGACACGCCGAGGCTCGCCTGGCGGAAGGCGACCTGGATGAGGAAGCCGCCGAACGCGCCGATCGCGCCGGCGATGCCGATGACGGCCGCCGCCTGGCGCTTGAAGTCAAGCGCCGTCGCCTTGGGCTCGAGGCCCTTCTCCTCGATCTCCCTGCGCCCGAGCGCGCTGAAGATGCACGGGATCATCCGGTAGGTCGACCCGTTGCCCATCCCGGCCAGCAGGAAGATGAACATGAACGAGCCGAAGAACAGGGCGAAGCTGTGCCTGTCGACGCCGACGATCGCCGTCAGCGTGAACAGCGCCTCGCCGATGAAGACGGCGAACGTCACCCGCGCGCCGCCGGCCCGGTCCGACAGCCAGCCGCCGAGCGGGCGCGAGATCGATCCGATCAGCGCGCCGGCGAAGCCCAGGCCCGCGAGGTACGTCGCGATGAACGGATGGTGTCCGAGGAACTCCGGGAAGGTGTTCTTGATGACGACCGGCAGCGCGAACGAGTAGCCGATGAAGGACCCGAACGTGCCGATGTACAGCAGCGACATGACCCAGGTCTGGCTGTGGCGCAGCGAGCGCTTGTAGACGCTCGCGTCGGTCTTGGCGTCGGTGATGCTGTCCATGAACAGCCACGCCCCGAGCGCGGCGAGGACGACGAAGGGCATCCACACGAGCCCGGCGTAGGCGAGGTGCACGTGGTGCACGGGCGCCTTCACGAGCGCGGCCGGCACGCCGATGATCAGCACGAGCGGGATCAGCAGCTGCGCGACCGCGACGCCGAGGTTGCCGCCGGCGGCGTTGAGGCCGAGCGCGAAGCCCTTGTGGCGGTCGGGATAGAAGAAGGAGATGTTGGCCATCGAGGAGGAGAAGTTGCCCCCGCCGAAGCCCGCGGTGCCGGCGCACAGCGCGAGGATCCACATCTGGGTGCTGTGGCCCTGGCCCGCAAGCCAGCCGCTCGGCACGAGGATCGCGAGCAGCAGCAGGGGGATGAACAGCAGCGAGGCGCTGACCGTGGTCCACGCTCGCCCGCCGAATTTCGGTACGGCGAACGTATAGGGGATGCGCAGCGTCGAGCCGATCAGGTTCGGCAGTGCGATGAGCAGGAACTGCTCCGACAGCGACAGCACGAAGCCGGCATTGGCGAGGTTGATCACCACGATCGTCCACAGCACCCAGACGGAGAAGCCGAGGTGCTCGGCGAAGATCGAGAACGCGAGGTTCTTCTTGGCGATCTTGCGGCCGCGCGCCTCCCAGAAGCCCTCGTCCTCGGGGTCCCAGTCGTCGATCCAGCGCCCGCGGCGGGCGGCGGTCGGTGCTTCGGCGGGCGCCGCCGTGGGGGCAGGCGGGGCGATCGTGGTGCTCATATCTCCTCCAGAAACGGCGCAGCGGTTTCAGTTCCGCCACATTTCCAGAGGGTGGTTTCACCCCTGTGTGCGATTGATTTCGGTTACGTGAACCGCGCGTTGCGGTTTTGCGTCAGCGCCGCGGCCGCACGGCCCGCAGCACCATGTCACCGGAGCGGCCGGCGACGTTGCGCGCGTCGGGCGCCGACGTCACGCGCAGGCGATGCAGCGCCGGCCGGCGCAGCCGCACGTGCAGGACGAAGCGCCCGTCGGCCGCCGGCGACACCGCAACGCGCGCGACCACGTGCATCGCTTCGTCGCTGCCCTGGCGCGCGATCTGCAGCGTGACGCGCCCGCGCCGCGGTCGCACGCTGCCGGTGACGGTGAACGGCCGCTTGGCCGTCACCCGCCGAGCGGCGCGCAACCGGATCCGCGGCGCTACCCGGACGCTGATCTGCGGCGACGGCGACAGGCCGCCGCCGGGCAGCTGCGCGACCGCGCGCAGCCGGCGCGAGTACCCGGTCGGGAGCTCCAGCGCCCAGGTCCCGTCGGCGCCGGTCACCGTTCGGGCGCGGGTGAGAAAGCCCGCGCCCACCGCGATCTGGACTGCGACCGGCGCGCCCGCCAGCGGCTGCCCGTCGCTGCCGGTGGCGTGGCCCGAGACCTGGGCCGGCTGCGGGAAGTCGAGCGTCGGATCGCTGACGCCGATCGACATCGTCGCGGGCACCGACGGCGCCGCGGGAGCAAGCGCGGCGGCCTGGCTGCGGATCGCGGGCAGCTGGGCGTAGAGCGTGGTCCCCGGGCACTCGGTCGCGTCCGCGTCGCGATGGCCGGAGATGCGCTCGAACGTGACCGGCGTCCCGTCGCGATAGCGGTTGGTCGGGCCGCCGGCGGAGGTCACGGTCACCTGCCCGGTGACGGGCACCCCGTGCAGCGAGAGCTTCCAGGCGAGCAGGCGCGCGGTCGCGGCGACGGCCTCCGGCGTCTGGGCGACGCTCGTGAACGTGCCGATGTTCGCGACCCCGGTCGACACCGAGTTGTAGCCCTGCGCCTGCGCGCCGATCACGGGCCTGTCGACGCCGCCCGAGCGGCCCTCGAAGACCTGTCCGTAGCGATCGTCGAGGAAGTTGTAGCCGATGTCGCGCCAGCCGTTGGTGTTGCGGTGGTAGCGGCAGATCGCGAGGACCATCGCGGCGCTGTCCTGCGGGCCGTAGTCGTTGGCGTCGACCGTGTGGTGCACGAAGCCGACCTGCACCTGGCCGTAGGCCGGCGCCGCGCGTGGCGGACACTGGTCGGCGCCCCAGGCCGCGCGCGGGATGATCGCGGGCGCACCGGGCGCGGTCTGCGCGCGGGCCTGCGTGCCGGCCAGCGCCGCGAGCATGCCGTGCAGGCCGCGGCGCAGGGCGGTCGTCACGCGCGCCATCGCGGTGGCGCTGCCGGTCGCGTTGACGAAGTGCGCCCGCAGCCCGTCCGGCCGCCGGCTCATGCGCAGCTCGTAGGCCTCGGCGCCTCCCGCCCAGATCGGCTCGGCGCCGGGCGCAGCGCCGCGGTCGCCGTCCAGCGCGGTCCATGCGCTCCACTGCCCGCCCGCCGAGCGCACGCGGATCTGCCCGCGCACCAGGCCCGGCGAGCGCCAGGTCAGCCCGACGAGGTCAAATCGCCCCGGCGCCCGGACGATGCCCGAGCGCCAGCCGTCGCCGCCGCTGCCCGCCGGCAGCGCCTGCGTGAAGTCGACCGCGCGCGCGACGAACGGCCCCGACGGCAGCGCCGGGGCGGCGAGCCAGGCGAGCAGTCCCAGGGCGGCCAGGACGAGCAGGATGCGGCGCATCGCCCACCAGAACACCGGCGCGCGGGGTCAGGTGCGGCGTGCAGGCGGGCTTGCGTCTCGCCTCGCAAGCGGCCCCGCGGGTGCTGCTAGGCGATGAGCTCGGGGCCCTTGTCGACCAGCGCGTCGCGGAACTTGCGCATCGCGGCGATCGCAGCGGGGCTCGCGTCCTTGCAGCCCATGTAGTGGCGCCAGGCGACCGCGGCCGCCGCGAACGGCATGTTCGTGTTGTTCTGCATGAGCACCATGTGGTAGCTCTTGCCGCTGCCGGCGACGGGCTCCTCGAAGAGCTTCTGCAGCGCGCTGATCGTCGCCGGCGTAGACCCGGTCTTGTACTGCAGGATGATCCGGCCGTGCTCGAGGGTGTGCACCCAGTTGCCGATCGGCGGCTCGTTGCCGGTCGCGTAGAGGCCGTCCTGCGCCGGGTTGGGGTTGTGATCGCCGGACGTCGGAGGATTGGTCTTGTAGTTCGCCGGGGTGCGAACGGCGGCGGTGTGCCCGCGGCCCTCCTCGGCGAAGAAGCCGTAGGTGCACCCGGCCGCCTTCGCCGCGGTCCTCAGCGCGCCGGCAGTCGGCCGGTCCCCGCCGCCGCCGCCGGTGAGGATGAGGACGGCGCCGATGACGACGACCGCGGCCACGGCGACGCCCCCGAGGATCTGCAGCAGCCGCTTGCGCTTGGCCTCGGCCGCCGCGGCGCGCTCGCGCTCCTCGCGCTCGCGCTTGCGCTGCTCCTTCTCCTCCTGGCGGCTTGACATCGGCGGCAAGCCTAGAGCGTCGCGCGGCGAGGGCGCGTCGGCAGCGGGCGCAGGGACGCTAGCCTCGGCGCTTCAGATGGCCCGCGCGCCTCGCCAGCTCACGACCGGCCCGCTGCCGGGCGCCGCGAACGTGCCGGCGCGGTGAGTCTCTACGGCCGCCTCTTCGCGCGCTTCTACGATCGCGCGCTCGCCGGGATGGAGCAGGCCGGCCTGGCCGCCCGCCGCGCCTCGCTGCTGGCCGGCGCCCGCGGGCGCGTGCTCGAGCTCGGCGCCGGAACGGGCCTGAACCTCGCGCACTACCCCGCCGGCCTCGAGCAGCTCGTGCTGACCGACCCCGAGCAGCCGATGCTCGCGCGCCTGCGCGAGCGCGCGGCCGCGCTGCGCCCGCGGGCGTCGATCGTGCAGGCGCCGGCCGAGCGGCTTCCGTTCGCCGACGCGAGCTTCGACACCGTCGTCGCCACGCTCGCGCTCTGCACGGTCGCGGACCTTCCGCAGGCGCTGCGCGAGGTGCGCCGGGTGCTCGTACCCGGAGGGCGCCTGCTGTTCCTCGAGCACGTCCGCTCCCGCGACGAGCGCCGCGCCCGCTGGCAGGACCGCCTGCAGCCGCTGCAGGAGCGCGTCGGTCACGGCTGTCACTGCAACCGCGCGACGCTCGCCGCGATCGAGGCCGCGGCGTTCGCCGTGACGGAGGTCGAGCACGGGCGCCTCGAGCGGGCGCCACGGATCATCGAGCCGCTGATCACCGGGATCGCCGTCAGGCCTCCCAGCTGAGGTCGAGCTCCTCGTCGCCGGTGTGGACGAGCAGGCGCTGCGCCTGCGCCTCGGCAGCCGCTCGCACCTCTGCGCCGGGATCGCCGAAGGGCTCGATCGCCACCGTCAGCGTGCCCGCCCGGCGCTCGTGGCGCCAGACGCCCTCGATGCGCCCGTCGACGAGCAGCACCGGCGACAGCCAGCCCTGCGGCCGATAGACCCGGCCGCGATGCTCGGCGCCCAACACCGGGCTGTCCTCGCGCGGCGCGGCGACGACGTACTGGTCGAAGGCCGGCAGCAGCGCGACGCTGCCGCGCGGCTGCGCGGCAGCCGCCTCCGCGACGTCGGCGGCGAGCATCCAGCCCGCGCGGCCCGCGACGCTCACGGGCGCGACCTCGTCTCCCAGCCCCGCGATCAGCCTGCCCGCCTGCGCCGCCGACGACATGCCGAACCAGCGCGCGAAGCTCTCGCGGGTGGCAGGCCCACAGACCGCCAGATGGCGGCGCACGACCTCGGCCATCGCCTCGCGCGCCGGAGCGGGCGCCCAGTCCTCGCCGAGCCAGCGATCCGGTCGCGTGAAGCGCACCTTCTGCCCGGCCGGCGGGGCGAAGCAGACGTCGCCGCGGAAGGCGGCGAGCTTGGGCATCGTCCCGAAGCTCCCGCGCGTCGCCTCGCCCAGGCGCTCGCTGCCCAGCAGCTGCGCGACCGCGTCGCCGAGCTCGTCGCGGGTCAGCGGCTCGCCGTCCAGCGCCGTGCGGATCGCGTCCAGGACGGCGACGGCCTCCTCGCCGCTCATCCCGAAGGCCTTGCGCCAGGGCGCCGTCTCATAGCGCGGGCGCAGCATGCCCTGGGCGCCGACCCAGGTCGCCAGCTCCGCGGCCGGGAGCAGGTGCAGCGTCCCGCGCATCGCCCACGTGCGCACGAGCGTGCGATCGGTCCACAGCGCCCGCGCAACCGCGCCCGGGGCGAGGTCCTCGACGCGCGCCCACAGCGTCAGCTCGGCGGAGCTCTGCACCTGGGCGTGCAGGCCGCAGATCCGCGCGACGACCCGCTCCCAGTCCTCGGGCGAGGCGCGCTGCACGAGTCCCTGCCGGTCCATCCGCCAGGCCAGCACCGAGGCCCAGCTGAGCTCGGCGGGAGCGCTCGCGACGCCGGTCATCGGCCCTGATCCTACGGGCGAGACCGCAGGCTGCGCGGCGGATGTTGATACTTCGTGGTCATGACTTCCGAGAACGACCAGCTCTGCGTCGATGCGATCCGCGCCCTCTCGATGGATGCGATCCAGAAAGCCAACTCCGGGCATCCCGGCCTGCCGATGGCGATGGCGCCTGCGGCCTACGTCCTGTACCGGCGGATCATGCGCCACGACCCGGCGGACCCGATGTGGCCCGACCGCGACCGCTTCCTGCTCAGCGCCGGCCACGGCTCGATGCTGCTGTACTCGATCCTGCACCTCACGGGCTACGACCTCCCGATGGACCAGATCAAGCAGTTTCGCCAGTGGGGCTCGCTGACCCCCGGCCACCCCGAGCGCGACCGCGTCCACGTCACGCCCGGCGTCGAGGTCACCACCGGCCCGCTGGGCGCCGGCTTCGCCAACGGCGTCGGCATGGCGCTCGCCGAGAGCTACCTGCGCGAGCACTACGGCGCCGAGGTGCAGGACCACCACATCTACGCGATCGTCTCCGACGGCGACCTCATGGAGGGCATCGCCTCCGAGGCCGCGTCGCTCGCCGGCCAGCTCGGCCTCGGCCGGCTCGTCTACCTCTACGACGACAACGACATCTCACTCGACGGCCCGACGTCGCTGAGCTTCGACCGCGAGGACACCGACAAGCGCTTCGAGGCCTACGGCTGGGACGTCAGCGCCGTCCACGACGCCAACGACATGGTCGCCATCGAGGCCGCGATCCGCGCGGCGCAGAAGGTGACCGACAAGCCCTCGATCATCCGCGTGAAGTCGATCATCGGCTACCCGTCGCCCAACAAGCAGGGCTCCAGCAAGGCGCACGGCGCGGCCCTGGGCGAGGACGAGGTCCGCCTGACCAAGGAGGTCATGGGCTGGGATCCGGACAAGCACTTCTACGTGCCCGACGAGGTCTACGCCACCTGCTCGATGAAGGAGGACGGCGCCGCCGCGCACGGCGAGTGGAAGGAGCGCTTCGAGAGCTGGCGCGGCGCCAACGCCAAGCTCGCCGAGGAGTGGGACCTCGCCTGGCAGGGCAAGCCGCTGCCCGGCCTCGCCGACGCCCTGCCCACCGACTGGGAGAAGGAGAAGCTCGCGACGCGGATCGCCGGCCAGAAGTCGATGGCCGCCTTCGAGGCCTTCACGCCGACGATGGTCGGCGGCGCCGCCGACCTGTCGGAGTCCACGAAGACCGAGTTCCCGGAGTCCGAGCGCTTCACCGCCGAGAAGGCCGGCCGCAACGTCTTCTTCGGCGTGCGCGAGCACGGCATGGGCGGGGCCGTCAACGGCATGGCCGCCCACGGCGGCATCGTGCGCCCGTACGGCTCGACGTTCATGCAGTTCGCCGACTACATGCGCGGCGCGATCCGCCTCTCCGCCCTGACCGGGCTGCCGGTCGCCTGGATCTTCACCCACGACTCCGTCGGCCTCGGCGAGGACGGCCCGACCCACCAGCCCGTCGAGCACCTCGCGGCGCTGCGCGCGATCCCCGGCCTCGTCGTCCTGCGCCCGGGCGACGCGCACGAGACCGCCGAGGCCTGGCGGGTCATCATCGAGGACCTCGAGGGTCCCGCGGCGATGGCGCTCTCGCGCCAGGACCTCCCGGTGATCGACCAGTCCGTCTACGGGTCGGCCAAGGACGGCGTCGGCAGGGGCGCCTACGTCCTCGCCGACGCCGACGACGCACAGGCGACGATCATCGGCACCGGCAGCGAGCTGTGGGTCGCGCTGGCCGCGCGCGACGAGCTCGACGTTCCGGTGCGGGTCGTCTCGATGCCATCGTGGGAGCTCTTCGAGCAGCAGGACGAGGACTACAAGACGTCTGTCCTGCCGGTCGGCCTGCCGACCGTGTCCGTCGAGGCCGGTGTGCGCATGGGCTGGGAGCGCTACGCCGACGCGATCGTGTCGATCGACCGCTTCGGCGCGTCGGCCCCCGGCGAGAAGGTCCTCGAGGAGCTGGGGATCACGCCGGCGAACGTCGCCGACCACGTGCGTCAGCTGCTGAGCTGACGCGCGCCGGGCGGCGCTAGCCGCCCTTCAGCACCCCGAGCAGCTGCTCGGCCTGCGCGGAGACCGTCACGTGGATCGCGGCGGGCTCGCGCACCCAGGCGATGAGGTCCTGCGACTGCAGGCGCCCGAGCATGAACTCGAACGCGAGCGCCTGCGCCCTGGAGCGGTAGCTGCGCAGGATGTCGAAGGCCCAGCCCGTGGTGTGCAGCGAGAAGTTGCGCGTCGCCTCGCGGTTGCTCGCGACGAGCAGCCGCTGGTAGCGCTGGTCGCGCACGGTGCTCGTCAGCACGAGCGGCGAGCGCCCGGAGATCTCCTTCGTGCCGGCGCCCAGCACCACGAGCAGCGCGAGCGCCTCCGGGCGCAGTCCGCGATAGGTCGCGGGCGAGCGCCGCAGGCGCCCCGCGAGCTCACCCATCTGCGCGTCGACGCGGATGCCGTGCTCGGCGAGCAGCGGGCGCGGCAGCTTGACGACGCGCCCGTCGGCGTACGCCGCGCGCAGGTCGTCGGGGGTCGCGAACTGCTCGGTGGCAGTCTGCGGGTGCAGCACCTCCTCGGCCGAGTTCTTGGCGTTCTGCAGCGCCGAAACGCGGTCGAGCTCGGCGGGGTCCGAGCGGTACAGCCGCATGATCTCGCGCGCCGCGAGCACCCGCCAGAGATAGGTGGAGGAGTCGTCGCCGAGCCGCGCCAGCGAGCTCCACGCCGTCGCGTGCCGGGTCGGCGTGGAGTCGAAGTACAGGCGCGCGTAGGAGACGTCGTCGCCGCCGTCGTAGGCGCGCAGGGCCGTCTGCAGATTGCCGACGCCCATGTGGTAGCTCTCGACGGCGAGGTCGTCGCGGTGCAGCAGGCCCTTGGCGAAGACGAGGTAGCGCGCCGTCGCCGCCAGCGCCTTGGGCGGGTCGAAGCGCTCGTCCACGCGCCGGCGGCGCGCCCGCAGCCGCGCCACGAGCGGGGCGTCACCGTGCTGCTGCGCGCGCGCGATCGAGCGGCCGATGCGGCGGGCCCCGGCCGGGTCGACGCGCATGTGCAGCAGGCCGCTCGCGGTCTGGGCGAGGATCTGCGTCAGCCCGACCGCGCCGTCGAGGCGGGGGTCCGCGGCCGCGTCCGGGCGCCCCGCGCTCTCGAGCAGGACGATCGCCTCGAGCATGTCCGGACCGAGCTTGGCCGCGCGCGCCGCCGCCTCGACGAGCGGCCGGTAGCGCGCGGTGCGCTGCGCGCTGGCGCGCGCGCCACCAGGGGACTTGGCGTAGATGACGTGCGCGTTGCCGCGCGCCGCCGCGGCGATGAGATCGCTCTCGCGCTCGGGCGTGTACGCGAGCGGATCGACGAGCTCGCCGCTCTGCCCCGGCGCCTGGCCGGAGCCGGGCGCGAGGCGGGGGCCGCCGCTGGAATCGAGGAGGAGCGTCGCGCCCAGCACCGCCAGGACGACGACGGCCAGCAGCGCGACGACACGCAGGAGCAGCGACGCCACCGGCCTAGTGTCGTGAGTCACAAGTTCGCATGCATCTGACGGCGCCGGAACGTGTCTGCCGGCACCCGGCATCCACGGCCGTACCACCAGTACGACAGTGGATGCCGGTCACCGGCAGGCACGCTCCGCCATCCACCATCTGCACACGAACTTCCGACTCACGCCACTAATCTCGGGCGCGTGACGGGATTCGACGCC
>JAXDFS010000116.1:0-5132 GCA_034665465.1 Solirubrobacteraceae bacterium | reverse complement strand
TCGTCAGGCGCTCGTAGACGAGGCGGCTCGTCTTGCCGTAGGACCCGTTCAGCGCGCTCACGGCGGCGAAGCCGCCGTTGGTCTCGGGCAGCTTCTGCTTGATGATGTCGGCCTCGATCGTCACGCCGAGGTGGTTGGCCTGGCCGGTGAGGTCGGCGGCGGTGTGGTAGTCGACGCCGTCGATCACGAACGCGGGATTGCGCAGGTAGCACCACAGCACGGTGAACATCCCGCGGCGGTGGGCGTCCTCGAAGGCCTCGGCGACCTCGACGATCTGGCGCCGCGACTCCGGCGAGCCGAAGTAGATCGTCGCGCCCACGCCCGCAGCTCCGAGCTCGTGCGCGCGCTGCACCGACGCGAACATGATCTGGTCGTAGCTGTTGGGATACGTCAGCAGCTCGGTGTGGTTGAGCATGACGATGACCGGAAAGCGGTGCGCGTACGTGCGGCTTACCGAGCCCAGGGCGCCGATCGTCGAGGCGATCGCGTTGCAGCCGCCCTCGATCGCCAGCCGCACGAGGTTGCCGGGATCGAAGTACATCGGATTCGGCGCGAAGCTCGCCGCCGCGGAGTGCTCGATGCCCTGGTCGATCGGCAGGATGCTCACGTAGCCCGTGCCCGACAGCCGACCCGAGCGCAGCAGCCACTGCAGGTTGCGCAGGACGTTCGTGGGCCGGTCGGAGCCGAGCAGCACGCGGTCGACGAAGTCCGGGCCGGGGAGATGCAGGTCGTCGGCGCGGATGGTCTCGCAGCGGTGGGCCAGCAGGCTCTCGGCGTCGTCTCCGAGCAGTTCCTCCAAGCGGCTGGTGGTCAATCCGGCTGGCGCCACGTTCGCGTCCCCTCGGTCGGCTGCGCGTCGCAACCAGCGTACCCCGCCGTGCTGTCCAGGACGCCGCTGCGGGTACGCTGCGGCGCGATGCGCCACAACTTCACCGGGCCGAGCTTCACGGTCGGCGTCGAGGAGGAGCTGATGATCGTCGACGCCGAGAGCTTCGCGCTCGTCAACGCGATCGAGTCGCTCCTGCAGGACAGCGGCGCGGTCAACCGCGAGCGCGAGGGCGGCGAGATCAAGCCCGAGCTCATGGAGTCGGTGCTCGAGATCGCGACGAAGCCCTGCGCGACGACCGAGCAGGCCGGCGACCAGATCCGCGCGCTGCGCCACCACGTGCGCGAGACGGCCTCCCGGCGCGGGCTGGCGATCGGCTCGGCCGGCACGCACCCGTTCGCGATGTGGGAGGACCAGCGGATCGTCGCGCGCCCGCGCTACCGCGACCTGATCTCGGCACTGCGCTTCGTCGCGCGCCAGGAGCTGATCTTCGGGATGCACGTCCACATCGGCCTCGACGACCCCGACAAGGCGATCCACGTCGCCAACGGGATGCGCGTGCACGTCCCGGTGCTGCTCGCCCTCAGCGCGAACTCGCCCTTCTGGCGCGGCGACCGCACGGGCCTGCTGTCGACGCGCACGCCGATCTTCCGCCAGTTCCCGCGGGTCGGCACGCCGCCCGCCTACGAGGACTGGGAGGACTGGGAGCGCCAGGTCGAGTTCATGGTGCGCAGCGGCGTCATGGAGGACTACACCTATCTCTGGTACGACGTGCGCCCACACCCCAACCTCGGCACCGTCGAGATCCGCTGCTGCGACTCGCAGACGCGCGCCGAGCACACGATCGCCCTGACCGCGCTCATCCAGGCGATGGTGCACGAGCTCGCCGAGCACCACGACGCCGGCACGCGCCTGGCCGAGTACCCCTGGCAGATGCTCGACGAGAACAAGTGGCTGGCCGCGCGCCACGGCCTCGAGGGCGAGATCGTCGACCTGCCGTCGAGCGAGCGCGTGACCACCAAGGCGCTCACCCGGCGCCTGCTGGAACGCCTCACCCCGCACGCCCAGCAGCTCGGCGCCGGCGACGCCCTGGACGGCATCGTCGACCTGCTCGAGCGCGGCAACGGGGCCTCGCGCCAGATCGTCGTCTACGAGGCCAACCACGACCTCAACGAGGTCATGACCGAGATCATCGCGGCGACCTCGCAGTAGGAACGCCGCCATCTTCATGAGGGACCTCCTGCGGGTCCCTAGAATCGATCCCATGTCCCATCCCGACCTCTTCGTTGTGTGCAAGAACTGCCAGGCGGAGGTCAGCCCCTACATCACCGAGTGCCCGTACTGCGGGACGCGGCTGCGCAAGCGCGCGCCGAAGATCGAGCGCCCGGACGCGCCGGCCGCGCCGCCCAAGCGCGCGCCGCGGGTGCGCATGCCCGGCCGCGGCGCAACGCGCCCGAAGGCGAAGGTCGGGACCAGGAAGGCGAGGGGCCGCTCCGAGTCGCCGCGCCTCGGCCGCCTGCGCGCCGGCGAGATCCCCGGGATCCGCGGCGAGGAGCACGGGCGCCCGTGGGCCACGATCGTCCTCGTCGCCCTGTCGTTCGGGCTCTGGCTGTCGCTCGCGTTCTACGTCCGCGCGGACTTCGCGCTGACCGCGCTCGGCGGCGATCCGTGGCGCTTTCTCACCGCGTCGCTGCTCAACGACGGCACCGCGGCGCAGTTCGCGGCGATCGTCGGCCTCGGCGTCTTCGGCTGGCTCGTCGAGCGCCGGCACGGCGCGATCGTCGTCGTGTTGCTCTTCCTGCTCTGCGGGCCGGGCGCGCTCGCCGCGGCGGTCGCCGTCGACCCCGGCGCAGTCGTCTTCGGCACGCACGGGGCCGCACTGGGGCTGCTGTGCGCCTGGGCGGTGCCGGCGCTCATCGCGCGGCAGCGCGACGGCTCCGATGACGACGACAACGACATGCTCGGCGTCGCCGTCATCGCAGCGGTGCTGCTGCTCGTGCCGCTGCTGTCGCAGGGCAGCGCGCTGGCGGGCTTCTTCGGCGGCGGCTTCGGCGCGCTCGCCGGGCTCGTCCTTGCCGGCTTGAGGCCGGCGCGCCGGTGACGCGGGAGACCTACAGCGCCGAGGAGGTCGACGCCGCCGTCACCGCGCTCTCCGATCCCGACCGCTTCGGGCACGCGCAGGAGATCGTCACCCACGCTGCGCCGAGCCTGCAGCGCGTGCTTACGGCCGCGCTCGAGCAGGGCGGCTGGTTCGACCAGGCGCACGAGGCGCAGCTCACCCAAGCGGCCGAGACCGAAGACCTCGCGCAGCGCGCGCAGGCGATCCAGGTGCTCGTCGAGGAGGAGACGCGACTCGGGATGCTCGTCGGCGTATCGGTCGGCTTCGAACTCGCGCGCGAACTCGCGGCGCGGCGCAACGACAACCAGGAAGAGGATCTGAGATGACGCATGCCATCGTGCTCGTGGAAGCCGAACGTGACGTGATGTCGACGCTCGGAGGGGCGCTGGCCGACGTCGAGGGGGTCCGCGAGGCCTACTCGGTCACCGGCGAGTGGGACTTCGTCTGCATCGTGCACGTCCAGCGCCACGAGGACCTCGCCGACGTCGTGACGGGCACGATCTCGACGATGCAGGGCGTCGCCCGCACGCACACGATGGTGGCCTTCGAGGCGTTCTCGCGCCATGACCTCGAGGCGATGTTCTCGATCGGCGAGGCGTAGGCCCCTACTCCTCGGACTGCCACCCGCGGGCGAACCAGACGGTGCGGTCCTTCCAGTCGTGAGCCATGAGGGCGACGCCGAGCGCGCCCGCGAACGTCAGGACCGCGCCCGTCGCACCGTGATGGCAGCGCTGGCCGCAGATCCACAGGCGACGGCGAACGCGGTCGTAATGAATCGGCTTGCGCACGTATGTATGAGTCGCCGTGGCCATGTGTGCATCACTGCTGCTCTTATCGGCGTGTTGTCGATTCTTGGCAGCACGCCGCGGCCGCCGGATCGTCCGAATGTCCAGGCCGTCAGAATGGTGCGGTGTCCGCGGTCAAGCCGCAGTACGGGCCCTCGCTCGTCCAGTTGCTCGCGCCGCGGCCGCTCGCGGTGCGCGTCGCCGCGGGCGCCTTCGCGGCGCTGCTCGTGGCCGCGGTCGTCGTCGTCGCGCTGGGAAGGCGCGGCGACGAGACGTTCGTCCTCGAGCACAGGCCCCTGACGTTCAACTTCGCCTACGGCCCGCAGTTCGAGCGCGTATCGAGCTCGGGAGCGGTGCTCGCCCTGAGGCATGTCAGCGGGGGCCTGTTCCTGGACTCCTACGTCCTGCGCGACCTGAGGTTGCCGCCATACCGCGGCGCCGCCGGCGGGATGCTGCCCGTCTACGCCAACGGCTACATCGAGAAGCTGCGCCGGCGCTACCGGGGCTTCGAGTTCGTCGGCGAGGGCCGCACGCGGGTCAACAACGGGATCGGCTACGAGGTGACCTTCCGTTTCAAGCTGGGCACGCGCACGCTCTACGGGCGCCATTTGCTGCTCGTCGAAGAGCAGCCCGACGGCCTGCGCCACGGCCTGATCATCGAGCTTGCGTCGACGGCGGCGGCGGGCACGCCGAACGCCGACGAGATCGGCAACCACGGCGCGCTGAAGGCCGCGCTGCGGTCGTTTCGCTTCGGTGAGGACCGCACGGGCGGGACGTCGTGATCGAGTACGACGACTTCGCGAAGGTCGACATGCGCGTCGGGCGGATCGTGGAGGTCGAGGACTTTCCGGAGGCGCGCCGGCCGGCGTGGAAGCTGCGGATCGACTTCGGCCCCGAGCTCGGCGTCAAGCGTTCGTCGGCCCAGATCACGAACTACGCGCGTGAGCAGCTCGAGGGCCGGCTCGTGGTCGCGGTCTGCAACTTCCCGCCGCGCCAGATCGGGCCGGTGCGCTCGGAGGTGCTCGTCCTCGGGGCCGTCGCCGACGACCATGCGGTGCTGCTGCTCGAGCCCGATGCCGGCTCGCAGCCCGGCGACCGGATCGCCTGAGCCGCGGCGTCCGTCAGGGACGCGCGATCGCGCCGCCGGTGCCGGACGCGTTGCCGTCCTCGGGCGCGGCCGGGTCGGGCTCGGTCAGGACGGGCGGGTTCGCGACGGGCACCGGGGTCGCAGCGGGCGTGGCGGCAGGTGTCGTCGGGGCGGCCGGGGCCGTGGGCTCGCTGGGGCCGGCGGCGCCGCCGGTCTGCGCGGGCGGGCCGGGTGTCCCGTTGAGGGTCACGCTCTGCGCCTTCTCCTCGACCGGGGCCAGCGACGGATCGCTGCCGCCCGGGCCGGCCGTGGCGA
>JAXDFS010000115.1:0-3844 GCA_034665465.1 Solirubrobacteraceae bacterium | reverse complement strand
GCGCGGCAGCCGATCTGGTCGGCGCGCTCGAGCGCCTGGTCGATCGCATCGACGCGGCCGGACAGGACGATCTGGCCCGGGGCGTTGTCGTTGGCGAGCGACAGGCCCAGCTCGGCGGCGAGCTCGTAGACGTCGTCGCGCTCGCCTCCCAGCATGGCGACCATCCCGCCGGGCTCGCGCTCGGCGGCCGCGGCCATCGCGGTCGCGCGGGCGCCGACGAGCCGGACGGCGTCCTCGAAGTCGATCGCGCCGGCGGCGGTCAGCGCGGCGTACTCGCCGAGCGAGTGCCCCGCGGCGGCGAGCGGATCCTCCTCTCGATCGTCGCGCGAGGCCCACTGGGCCATCGAGCACAGAAAGAGGGCGGGCTGGTGTGAGCGCGTCCCGGCGGAGAGGTTGTCGAAGGGGTCGAAGCCGAGCAGCTCGATCCCGCGTACGAGCAGCGGGTGGTCGGCAAACGGCTCCTGCATCCCCTCCGAGTGACTTCCCTGACCCGGGAACAGCACGGCGGTATTGGATGGCATCGGTGTCATTCAACAGCCCTCACCCGCGCGAATGGGCCTCGTTACCCATGTTCGACAGACCGGGTGGATGTGTCGAAATCGACAGGCTGCGATCAATAGGTCGCAGGATGCGCCCCGAGGGCCTGGTACGCGCGGGGGCAGCCAAGCGGCGGCGATAGAATCGGAGAGGTCCTCACGTCGAGGATCCGTCCGATGGGAGGCGTTGAATGCGACGCCCGCGAAACGCCCGCCCAATCGCAGACGACCCGCCGCAACGACCGACAATTTCAGCCCGCGGCGAGAAGAGGAGCAGGACGATGGAAGGCACTTCCCAGACCCCAGTACAGGCCGGCATCCGCGCCGGCGAGCCCCTCTCCATCGAGCGCCTGTTCACGACGCCCGGGACGCATCCATTCGACACGGTCGAGTGGGATCTGCGCGACGCGCGCATCGGCCACGGCGACAAGGTCGCCTTCGAGCAGCGCGGCGTCGAGTTCCCCAAGACGTGGTCGCAGAACGCGACGAACATCGTCACGCAGAAGTACTTCCGCGGCCAGCTGGACTCGCCGGCCCGCGAGCACTCCGTCAAGCAGATGGTCGGGCGCGTCGCGGGGACGATCGCCGACTGGGGGCGCTCGCGCGGCTACTTCGCCTCGGTCGAGGACGGTGACGCGTTCGAGGCCGAGCTGACCTACGTCCTGCTGCACCAGATGGCGGCGTTCAACTCGCCGGTCTGGTTCAACGTCGGCTTCGAGGAGAGCCCGCAGTGCAGTGCGTGTCAACCGTACGGCGCACTCGTCTCCACGCCGGACGGCATGGTCCAGATCGGCGAGCTCGTCGACGGCGACCAGGTCGGCCGCGAGGTCTACGACGCGCATGGCGTGACGCGGATCGTCGCGACACAGGCCAACGGGATCAAGCCCGTCTTTCGCGTGCGACTGCGCAACGGAAGCTTCGTGGAGGCGACCGCCGACCACGTCGTGAAGGCCGTGCGCGAGCGGCGCACCGAGCCGCGGTGGCTGCGCGTCGACGAGCTCGAGGTCGGGATGCGCCTGCACCTGCACCCGCACCGCGCGAAGGTCGCCGAGCGTGCGCTCGTCGGCGCCGGCGCCGGGTTCTCCGACGACGCTCCCGCCGGGGTGGACCCGGTGAACGTGTCCGAGGCCGCGCTCGCCGGATGGCTGCAGGCCGACGGCTTCGTCGGCCAGTACGACCAGGGGACCAACCGCTCCCTGACGATCGAGTTCCTGGTCGTCAACGACGAAGAGCGGGCGTGGGTGCAGCAGCACCTGGATGTCGCGCTCCCCGGCATCCACCGCGACGTGCGCGATGCCGACACGCTCGAGACCCCGGTGCAGCGCATCCGCCTCTACGGCGAGGTGCTCCGCGACTTCGTCGAGCGCTGGGACCTGCTCACGCGCGGCACGGAGATGACCGTGCCCTATCAGCTGTGGACGGCGTCGTACGACGAGATCGCGGCCTACCTGCGCAGCGTCTTCCAGGCCGACGGCTATGTGACCGTGCGCAGCGACAACGGTTGCGAGAACGCCCGCGTCAGCTTCGCGGTCATCGGCGAGCGCTGGACCGAGGACATCCAGATCCTGCTCGGCACGCTCGGCATCTACTCGCGCCGTACGCACAAGCCCGAGCGCCGCGCGGACCGCCACGACATCCACGAGGTCGCGATCTCGATCGGATCCGAGCGTGCGCGCTTCGCCGAGCTCGTCGGCTTCGTCGATTCCCGCAAGCAGGGCCGGCTGCTCGCATCGCTGGACCTGCGCAACCCCAAGCGCTGCCCGGACCTGCGCGAGGAGGAGATCGTCGCGATCGAGCCGCTCGGCGACACGGACGTCTACGACATCCAGACGGAGTCGGGCGAGTACCTCAGCAACAACATCGCAGTCCACAACTGCTTCATCCTCAGCGTGCAGGACAACATGGAATCGATCCTCGACTGGAACACGCGCGAGGGGCGGATCTTCCTCGGCGGCTCGGGCTCCGGGATCAACCTCTCGAACATCCGCGGGTCGACGGAGCCGCTGACGAAGGGCGGCACGGCCTCGGGCCCGGTCTCGTTCATGCGCGGCGCCGACTCGTGGGCGGGCACGATCAAGTCCGGCGGCAAGACGCGCCGCGCGGCGAAGATGGTCGTCCTCGACATCGACCACCCCGACATCCGCGAGTTCATCTGGTGCAAGGCCAAGGAGGAGAAGAAGGCCAACGCGCTGCGCGACGCCGGCTTTGACATGTCGATCGACGGCGAGGGCTTCATCTCGATCCAGTACCAGAACGCCAACAACTCGGTGCGCCTGTCGGACGCCTTCATGCGCGCCGTCGAGAACGACGAGGACTGGAAGCTGCTCGCCCGAACGACCGGCGAGCCGGTCGGCGATCCGATCCCGGCGCGTGAGCTCATGCGCGACATCGCCGAGGCCGCATGGCAGTGCGCCGACCCGGGCGTGCAGTACGACACGACGATCAACCAGTGGCACACGTGCCCGGTGTCGGGGCGCATCAACGCGTCAAATCCGTGCTTCCCCGCAGACGCCCGCGTGCACACGACGCACGGTCTGCTACCGATCGGCGAGCTCATCGCGCTCGGCGAGGCCGGGGAGCAGATCCGCGTGTATACGCACAGAGCGACCGCCGAGCAGCCGGGTGAGGGCGTCGTCGCGACGCAGCCGATCGCCTTCATGCGCAACGGGGTCAAGCCGATCCTGCGCCTGCGGTTCGCCAACGGTGCCGAGCTGCGCTGCACACCAAACCACCGGCTGTGGACCGTCGACCGTGGCTACGTCCGCGCCGACGAGCTCACCCAGAGCGATCGCGTGTTGCTCAACGACAGCGCGACGCCGGCCGTCGACGCCTCATGGGCGCTTCCGATCAAGGTGCAGGGCCTCGCCAAGTCATTCGCGCGCGGCGGCTCCGCCACGTACCGCCAGCTGCCCGATCGCTGGACCGAAGGGCTCGGCGAGCTCATGGGCCATCTCATCGGTGACGGGTGGATGACGGACGTCCAGACCGGTTGGGTCTACGGCGGCGACGATCTCGCCGACGGCATGGCTGACGCGCACGAGGGACTGTTGCGCGAGCTCATCGGTGGCGTGTCTCGCCAGCAGATGGACAATGGGACCGTGCAGCTGCGAGCGGGGAGCGAGTCCGTTCGGGAGTTCTTCACGGGCCTCGGCGTCACGACGGCCCGCGCACACGAGAAGCGCGTCCCGGCAACCGTGTTCACCGCGCCGGTGGAGATCCAGGCCGCCTTCCTGCGCGGACTGTTCGGCGCCGACGGCTGCGTGTCCCGCGTCGAGGGCGGCGGCAAGGCCAATCGCTATGCCGGCCTG
>JAXDFS010000114.1:0-11213 GCA_034665465.1 Solirubrobacteraceae bacterium | reverse complement strand
GCCGTCGGCGACGAGCCCGGAGACGAGCCCCTGCAGCCGCCCGCGGTTGCCCCGGATCGGGGCGATCGGCGACAGCGGCGTGACCTTGTCGTTGAAGACCGACAGGCCGACGCGGTCCTGCGGCGCGACCTCGCGCAGGAACGTGCGCAGGCCGAGCTTCGCGTTGCGCAGCCTGTTCTCGTCGTTCATCGAGCCCGAGGTGTCCACGACGAGCAGGACGTTGGCGGGCTTGCGGTCCTCGCGCCAGGCCTTCTTGACCTCCGCGAGCACGCGCGGCTCGGGCAGGCCCAGCACGCGCGTCGGCTGGGCGGGATCGACGCCGTTGGCAGCCGTCAGCGGCGCCTGCGGCTTCGCGCGCAGATCGGAGGGGCGAAAGCCGTTGCGCGCCGCGGTGCCGGCGTCGATGTTCTTCTGCAGGTAGGCGCCGAACGCGGCGGCGCCCTGTCGCTGTGCGCCGCTGACCCACGGCGCGTCGAGCGTGATGTACGGGTTGTCGGAGAAGAACGTGCCCTCCGCCGGGTAGATCGCGACGAGCTTGTCGCGACTGCCGCGGCGCTGGTTGAAGTCGACGAGCGTCGCCTCCTCCATCGCGACCGCCGACGCGTAGCCGGGGCCGTCCTTGCGCAGCTGGTCGGAGATGAACAGCGTCGTGTCGCCGTAGTGCACGATCGAGCGCTCGATGTCCTTGACCTGCGCGCGGCCGCTGGCGATATCGGCCGTCGTCAGGCCCTCCTTCTTGCCGGTCGCCGAGTAGTACTCCGCGACGACGGAGGAGAGCCCGGCCGTCGAGAAGTCCGGGTTCGTGTGCACGAGCTTGAACGGCCCGAACTCGGGGTGTCCGAAGGCGCCCCAGCCCTGGCTGGAGCGCGCCAGCTTGAGGATGTCGGCGAAGCCGAGCCTGCGCTTGGGGTAGCCGAGCGCGCGCGCCATCGGCTCCCACATCGCGATGACGAGCGGCGTGCGCACGAGCGACGGGTTCGTGTCCGGCGCGAGCGGCTGGTCGGCCTCGAAGTTCAGCAGCCGGCCCCACAGCGAGCTCGACGGCGTCCAGGCGGTCACCTTGAGGCGCCCGCTTGCGATCTTCGCCTGCGCCTCGCCGGAGGCGACGTTCCGCGCGCTGACGAAGACCGGCCTGCCGCCGGCCTTCGCGCCCGAGGCGTTGAAGCTCTTGATCAGCGGCGTGAGCAGCTTCTCCTTCTCGGGCGAGTAGGCGAAGCTCACCTCGACCGCCCCCGCGGGCGCGCGGGCGGGCGCGCCGGCGCTCCCGGAGCCCGGCTTGTCGGCGCTCTTGGAGCCGCCGCCTCCCACGATGGCGATGAGCGCCACGGCGACGACCGCGACCGCGAGCAGCGTGAGCTGGCTCTTCTTCATCCGATCACCATAAAGCGCCCGCCGAGTACGGTGGGCGCCTCATGCGAGCGCCCCTCACACCCGCCGGTCGCTGATGGCCGGCCGTGCGCTCGTCACCGGTGCGACCGGCTTCATCGGCGGCCGGCTCGCCGCCGTGCTGGCGACCGACGGCTGGGACGTCCGCGCGATGGTGCGAAACCGCGCGGGCGCGCAGGCCCGCGAGCTCGAGCGCGACGGCTTCGAGCTGCACGAGGGCGACGTGCTGGCGCCGGCCAGCCTGCGCGGTGCGGGCAGGGACGTCGACGTCGCCTACTACCTCATCCACTCGATGGGCCGGGGCGCCAGCGGGGACTTCGCCGCCAGCGAACGCGCGGCCGCGACCGCGTTCGCGCAGATGGCGCTGCGCGAAGGCGTGGGGCGGGTGGTCTACCTCGGCGGCCTGGGCGAGCGCCCGCAGTCCAAGCACCTGCGCAGCCGCCACGAGACGGCGCTCGCGCTGGCCGAGCACGGCCCGCCGCTGACCTATTTCCGGGCGAGCATGGTCGTCGGGGCGCGCAGCGAGTCCTACCGGACCCTGCGCGACCTCGTGCAGCGCCTGCCGGCGATGATCGCGCCGGCGTGGCTGAAGAACGAGACGCAGCCGATCGCGATCGACGACACGCTGCGCTACCTCGCCGAGGCTCCGGCGGTCGCGGAGTCGACCGGACGCGAGATCCAGATCGGCGGCCCGGACGTCCTCAGTTACGGTGAAATGCTCGACCGCATGGCCGGCGTGCTCGGCCTGCGCCCGCGGCCGCGAGTCCCGGTCCCGCTCATCACACCGTGGCTGTCGTCGCTGTGGATCGGGCTCGTGACGCCCGTCGACGCGGGCGTGGCGCGTCCGCTCGTGGAGGGACTGGCGGTGCCGACCGTCGTCACGGATCCCAGCGGGGCGCTGCTGTTCGACGTGCACCCGATCGGCTTCGACGAGGCCCTGCGGCGCGCGGTGGCCGAGGACCCCGAGCTGCGCCGGAGCTCACGTCGCAGGTGAACTCCGACAGGATTTACTGTTAAGTCGCTCCCCACACGCCGCCGGTGCGCCCGAGGGTGATCCGGTGCTCGTCGCCGTCGGCGGTCTCGACGCGGAAGATGGCCTGGTCGGCATCGGTGCCGGGGCGGTCGATGACCTGGACGAGCTGCATCTCGTTGATCGGCGTTCCGGCGAAGCGCTGCTCGGCGGCCGCGCGCGCCGCCGCCTCCAGCACCGCGCGGTCCCAGCCCTTGTCGGTCGCATGCGCCTGCGCGAGGCCGTGCTCGGCGGCGCTGAGCTCCTCGACCAGCTTGCGCTCGCGCTGGCGGGCGCGCCGCGTGGCCCCCGCGTAGCCGCCGGCGACCACCCCTCCGACGAGCACGACGATGACGAGCACGATGATGTCGACGAGCGGCAGCGCGAGCGGGAACATGCCCCGATGCTAGTGGGCCGTCTCGTCAGGGGCCGGGCCGCTGGAGGTCAGTTCAGGACCGAGCGGGCGGTGAGGTGCGTCCCGACCTTGCGCTTGACGCGCTGCAGGGCGTTGTCGACGGTCTTGGCGTCGCAGCCCAGGCGCGTGGCGACCTCCTCGTAGGGGCGGCCGTCGAGGTAGAGCGCCAGCACGCGCGACTCGAGCTCGGAGAGCGCGGTCGAGAGACAGCCGACGAGCGAGTGCAGCTCCTCGGAGGAGATGACCTGGTTGACCGGGTCGTGGACCGTCGAGCCCGGGATGACGTCCTCCAAGGTGGGCTCGCCGTCGCCGCTGGCGCCCGCCGGCGTGGCCGAGAACGAGACGTACTGGTTCAACGGGGTGTGCTTGTTGCGGGTCGCGGTCTTGACCGCGGTGATGATCTGCCGCGTGATGCACAGCTCCGCGAAGTTGCGAAACGACGACTCGCGGTCGGAGCGGTAGTCGCGCACGGCCTTGTAGAGGCCGACGAGCCCCTCCTGCACGAGATCGTCGGAGTCTCCGCCGGCGAGGAAGTACGACGAGGCCTTCAGCCGCACGAAGCCGTAGTACCGGCGGACGATGCGGTCGTACGCGGTGCGGTCTCCGCTCTTCGCGAGGGCGATCAGGAAGTAATCATCAACCTGAACTTGAGAGTTAGACTTCTGGGAGATGCGTGCCACGAGCAGTCCTTTCCCGGCCGTTTACCGGCCGGATGTGCTCAGAGGCGGTCCCCTCCCAGGGCGCCAGCTGCAATGTTGATACCGATGCTCTACCTCAGGTCGACCCTGAAGTGCGAGAAACGTACACGGAGTTATGAAGCCCTGTCAAACCGGATTTCGGCGCTGCAAGATTCCGTACACGAGAACCGCCGCCGCGGCGCTCGCGTTGAGCGACTGCGTGCGCCCCCGCTGGGGGACCGAGACGAGGGCGTCGCAGGACTTCGCCACGCGGGGCCGCAGGCCCGTCCCCTCGGCCCCGAGGACCAGGACGACGCCCCCGCTGTAGTCGGGCTGGTCGTAGCGGGTCGTCGCGGCGCCGTCGGCGCCGTAGCACCAGCATCCGAGCGCCTTGGCCTCCCCGAGGAAGTCGCTCATATTGCGCACGCGCGCGATCCGCAGATGCTCGACGGCCCCCGCCGACGCCTTGACCACCGCCGGCGTCACCGCCGCCGCTCGCCGCTCGCAGATCACGAGGCCGCTCGTGCCCGCGCACTCGGCGGTGCGGGCGATCGCGCCGAGGTTCTGCGGGTCCTGCAGCTCGTCGAGCGCGACGATGAAGGGCTCGTCGACGCCGAGCAGCTCGCCGGCGCTGACGTAGGGGTAGCCGCCGGCCTCGGCGCACACGCCCTGGTGATCCGGCGAGCCGCAGCGGTTCTCGATCTCCTCGCCGCGCACGATGCGCGGCGCGGCGGCCGCCAGCCAGGGCTCGCGGGCGGCGCGCTCGGTCGCCCAGACGCCCTCGATGCGCCTGCGCCCCGCCCGCAGCGCCTCGCGCACCGGGTTGCGCCCGTAGAGGATCACTGCTCGATGCGGACGAGCTCCGGGCCGTCGGGCCCGTCGCGGACCTCCCAGCCGCGCCCGCGCAGCTCCTCGCGGATGCGGTCGGCCTCGGCGTAGTCGCCCGCGGCGCGGGCCGCCTGGCGCTCCTCGAGCAGCTCCTGCTCCTCGGCGCCGGCCTCGCTGCCGTGCTCGGCGAGGTTCTCCAGCCCCAGCACCGCGAGCATCTCGACGAGGTCGGCGCGGCCGACGGGCTCGTCGCGGCGCTTGTGGCGCTCGTTGATCCACTCGAACAGCGATCCCAGGGCCGCGGCGGTGTTGAAGTCGTCGGCGAGGGCGGCGAAGAAGGCGTCGCGCAACGGGCGCATGTCCTGCGGGGAGGGGCCGTCGACGAGCCCGCGCGTCGCGTCGCGCACCCGCGCCACGCGGGCGAGCGCCTCCATGAGGCGCATGTCGTCGAAGGCCATCGGCTGGCGGTAGTGCGCGCCGGCGAAGAGCATGATCAGGGCGTTGCGCCCGACGTCGTCGAGCACCTCGTGCAGGGACTTCGTGTTGCCCAGGCTCTTGGACATCTTGTCGCCGAACATGAGCATCCCGTTGTGCATCCAGATCTGGGCGAGCTCGGCGTCGCGGGCCATTCGCGTCTGGGCGGCCTCGTTCTCGTGGTGCGGGAAGACGAGGTCGTTGCCGCCGCCGTGGATCTCGAAGCCGACGCCCAACAGCTCCTCGGCCATTGCCGAGCACTCGATGTGCCAACCCGGGCGCCCGCGGCCCCAGGGCGCGTACCAGACGGTGTCCTCGCCGTCCTTGTGCGCCTTCCAGAGCGCGAAGTCCAGCGGATCCTCCTTGCGGTCTGTGTGTGTCGGGTCCGCTTCCTCGCCCTGGCTCATGTCGTCGATCGCGCGGCGGCTGAGCGAGCCGTAGGCCGCGTCGGAGCGCACCCGGAAGTAGACGTCCCCGTCGACGGCGTAGGCGTGGCCGCGCTCGATCAGGTCGGCGATCAGCGCGACGATCGGCTCGATCGTCTCGGTCGCCAGCGGCTCGGCGTCGGGCCGGCCGAGGCCGAGCGCGGCGGTGTCGTTGCGGTAGTGCTCGGTCATCTCGGCGGCGAGGTCGGCGCTGGGGACTCCGTGCCTGCGCGCCGCGTCGTAGATCTTGTCGTTGACGTCGGTGACGTTGATGACGAGCGTGACCGCGTGACCCTCGTGCTCGAGGTAGCGCTTCAGCAGCGAGTAGACGACGAACGGCCGCGCATTGCCGACGTGGATACGGGCGTAGACCGTCGGGCCGCAGGCGTAGATGCCGACGTGGCCGTCCGCGCGCGCGACGAGCTCGCGCAGCGTCCCGGAACGTGTGTCGTGCAGGCGAATCGAGGTCATCGGGGTCGGCGTGGACCCTACCCGAGCCCCTCCGGGCTCAAGGTCCGCCTGGTGATGTCGATGGCGTTCAGATGACCCGTGCCACGATCCGTCCGGGCGGGTAGGTTGCCTGCACGATGGCGGCATCGGCCCCCCATGCAGAGCGACTGGAAGCGGTGCAGGCGGGCTTTCGCTCACTGCCCGATCGCTACCTCGGCGCCGATGCCGGTTTCGATGCCACCTGGCACATCGTCCTCGGCGACATCGGCCATACCTGGGAGGTGCGCTGCACCTCCCACGGCGCCCGCACGCGCAAGGGGGCGACGGGTCGCACCCCCGACGTCGTCATCGGGACCGACTCCGAGACGTGGATGGCGCTGCGCCGCGGCGAGCTGTCGGGGATGGAGGCCTTCAGCGAGCGGCGCCTGTACGCGCGCGGCAACCTCGACCTCGCGATCGGCTTCGAGGGGATGTTCCGCCTGGAGAACGGCCGCCGGCCGCTGCTGCGCATCCACGACGTGCGCCTGCCCGGGCGGCGCATCTCGACGCTGACGATGGGCTCGGGGCCCGACGTCCTGCTGCTGCACGGCCTCGGCGGCGCCAAGAGCTCGTTCTTCGACGCCGCGGCGGCACTCTCGCGCCGCTACCGCGTCCACGCCCTGGACCTGCCCGGCTTCGGGGCCTCGTCGAAGCCCACGACGGCGCCGTACACCGCGCGCTACTTCGCCGAGACCGTGCGTGCGACGATGGACGCGCTCGGCATCGGGCGCGCGCACGTCGCCGGCAACTCGATGGGCGGCCGCGTGGCGATCGAGGTCGGCCTGCGCCATCCCGATCGCGTCGGCGCGCTCGTGCTCCTGTGTCCCGCGGTGGCGTTCGTCAAGCGCACGTATCACCCATTGGTGCGCGTCATGCGCCCGGAGCTCGGCCTGCTGCCACACCGCTTCGCCCGCGATCGGGTCGCCGAGCACTTCTGGTCGCTGTTCGCCGATCCCGACAGCATCGACCCGAGCATGGCCGACGTCGTCGTCGACGAGTTCCAGCGCATCTACTCCAGCGCCGGCGGGCGGATCGCGTTCCTCGCCTCCGCGCGCAACCTCTATCTCGACGCGCCCTTCGGCAACAACGGCTTCTACGCCCGCCTGTCCCAGCTCGAGCCGCCGGCGCTGTTCGTCTGGGGCTCGCACGACACGGTGATCCCGCCGGCATTCGGGCGCCACGTGGCGCAGTGGCTGCCGTCGGCCGAGCAGGTCGTCCTCGACGGCTGCGGCCACGTGCCGCAGGTCGAGCGCGCCGCGCAGTGCATCGAGCTGATGGAGCGCGTCTTCGCCCGCGCCGACGAGCTGCAGCCGGCCGCGGTCCTGCGCGCGCGCGACGCCGCATAGCCGTTCTACACTCGATGCCATGGCGGATACGACGACCGCGCGCCCGACGGGCAACAACGGGCATCTCAGAGAGGCGCTCGACGACGACGAGGTGCGCCGGCCGCTGAGCCTCGTGGAGCGCGTCCGCCAGGCCGTCGCGGGGCAGGCGCGCGACCGCGTGCCGGTCGCCGACCTCGACGAGCGCGACCCCGACTGGATCCGCGAGCGCCTGCCGGGCCTGTGGCTGGCGGCGAGCGTGTGGTTTCGCGGCGAGGTCCGCGGCCTGGGCAACATCCCGGAGGAGGGTCCGGTGTTGCTGGTCGGCAACCACTCGGGCGGCAACATGACGCCCGACAGCGGCGTCTTCATCCTCGCCTTCAGCACGTACTTCGGCGTCGAGCGGCGCTTTCACCAGCTCGCCCACAACCTCGTCGTGTCGATGCCCGGCCTGGGCTTCCTGCGCAAGTTCGGCACGGTGGCCGCGTCGCACGAGAACGCCGAGCAGGCCCTGCGCTCGGGCGCGGCGCTGCTCGTCTATCCCGGCGGCGACCACGAGGTGCACCGCCCCTCCTGGGAGGGCAATACGATCAACTTCGACGGCCGCCGCGGCTTCGTGCGCCTGGCGCTCGAGCACGACGTGCCGATCGTGCCCGTGGTCGCGATCGGCGGCCAGGAGACGGCGCTGTTCCTCAGCCGCGGCGAGGGGCTGTCCAAGCTGCTCGGGCTCGACCGGCTCCTGCGCCTGAAGGTGCTGCCGATCTCGATCGCGATCCCGTGGGGCCTGAACGTCGGCGACGTGCTCGGCCACGTCCCGCTGCCGGCGAAGATCACGATCGAGGTGCTGCCCGCGATCCACCTGCGCGAGCAGTTCGGGGCGGGTGGGGCCGAGATCGACATCGACGAGGTCTACGACCACGTGACCGCGACGATGCAGGAGACGCTCGACGCGCTCGCCTCCGAGCGCCGGCTGCCGATCATCGGATGAGGGTCGGGGCGCAGATCGACGTCGCGGCGCCGCCCGAGCTCGTCTGGGGGTGGGTCACCGACCCCGCCCGCACGCTGCACTTCATGGCGGGAGTGACGCGCTGGGAGGTCGTCTCCGAGCACGACCGCGGCCTCGGCGCGCGCTATCGCACGCTCATGCGCGTCGGATCGGCCGAGGTCGGCGGGCTCGTGGAGACCGTGGAGTACGACGAGCCGTTCGACATCGCCTGGACGTCGGTCACCGGCCTGGACCAGCGCGGCCGCTGGCGCCTGCGCCCCAGCGGCCCGAACCGCACCCGCGTCGAGCTGCGCATCTGCTACGGCGTGGCCGGTGCCGGGATCACCGGCTGGCTGGCCGAGCACGTCGCCGCGCCGACGGTCCGCGAGAACCTGCGCCGCTCGCTCATGGAGCTGCGCCGCCAGGTCGAGCACGAGCAGGCCCGCGCCCGCGCGGCCGCGCGCCGCGCCGCGGCCGGTCGCGCCGCGGTGCCGCACTAGTACTGTCGCGTCACATGGCCTCCGAGACGCAGTTCTACCTGCAGTTCCCGGCCGAGGCGGCGGCTCACAGCGCCGGCGAGCAGCTGCGCGGAGAGGGCTTTGACGTACAGGTCGGCCCGAGCCCCTACGGCGGCGACGGCTGGAACGCCGTGGCGCGCATCGCGGTCGCCGACGCGGACCTCGCCGGCGTCCAAGCGCGCCTGACCGAGCTCGCCGAGTCCGCGGGCGGCGGCCTCGACGGCTACGACAAGCTGCTGCGCTGAGTGCCGCCGCGCGGATCCGCGCGAGCGTCTGCCGCGGGTGCCCGACCGCCTGCGGGACGCGCTCAGCCCTGCAGCGTCGCCACCGCCAGCGCCGCCACGCCCTCCAGCCGCCCGATGAAGCCCATCCCCTCGCCTGTCGAGGCCTTGACGTTCACCGCGGCCCGGTCGAGGCCGAGCGCGTCCGCCAGCCGCTCGCGGATCGCGTCGCGAAAGGGCCCCACCTTCGGGCGCTCCATGAGGACGGTCGTGTCGACGTGCACGAGCTCGAGGCCCTGGGCGCGCACCGTCGCGACGACCTCGCGCAGCAGCTCGATCGAGTCGGCGCCCTCGTAGGCGCCGTCGGTGTCGGGGAAGTGGACGCCGATGTCGTCCAGGCCGGCGGCGCCGAGCAGCGCGTCCATGACGGCGTGCGTGAGGACGTCGGCGTCGCTGTGGCCGTCGAGCCCCAGCTCGGCGCCGGGGAACGTCACGCCGCCGAGGATCAGCGGGCGGCCGGCGACGAGCCGGTGCGAGTCCCAGCCCAGACCGGTGCGCACGGTCATCCGATCGGCTCCAGGCGGCGCTCGCGGCGCTCGAAGGTCGCCAGCTCGCCGACGCCGAGCCCTTCGAGCAGCGCGACCGCCGCCTCGTAGTCGCGCCCCACGTCGCCGGGGACGTGGGCGTCGCTCGACAGCGCCACGGGGCATCCGGCCTGCAGGCACATCTCCAGGAACGCCGGCGCGGGATAGATCTCGCCCACGGGCTTGCGCAGCCCCGCCGTCGAGACCTCGACCGCGATCTGCGACTCGGCGATGCCGTCCATCGCCAGCTCGTAGAAGCGGCGCAGGTCGCCCTCGGGCACCGGCCGCCTGCGCGGCCCCCAGTACTTGATCAGGTCCGGGTGGGCAAGGATGTCGAAGAGCCCGCAGCGGGCGGCCTCGCCGAGCGTGCGGAAGTAGCGGCGCCACAGCTCGTCGGGGCGCTGGGAGCGGTGGTCCCAGACCTCGTAGCCGTCGTGGTCGACGGCGTGCTCGCCGACGAAGTGCACGGAGCCGACGACGTAGTCCCAGTCGCGGCCGTCGAGCAGCGTCGCGATCCGGTCCTCGCGGCCGACGAGGAAGTCGGCCTCGATCCCGAGCTTGAGGTCGGTCTGCTCGCGCACGAAGGCGGCATAGGCGTCCAGGTCGTCCTGCGCGCTCTCGCGCCACAGCGGGTGCTGCCAGACGTCGAGCGCCTGCGCGAAGCGGTAGATGTGCTCCGAGCAGCCCAGCTCGGCGATGCCGCGCTCCTCGGCGACCGCCCGGTAGCGGTCGACGTTGGCGGCGCTGAAGTACTCGGCGGCACTCGCGCCGGCGTCGTCGGGGCGCAGGTGCAGGTGGTAGTCGGTCAGCATCGGGCGCCTGATTTCAGCAGACGCAGGAAGGCGCGCCCTCAGCGGCGCGCGCGCAGCGCGAGCTCCGCGACCTGCAGGTCCCCCGGCGTCGTGACCTTGAGGTTCTCCCGCGGCGCCTGCACGACGCGCACCGTCCCGCCGTCGCGCTCCACGAGCCAGGCGTCGTCGGTCGCGCCCGCGAGCACGTCGCCGGGTGCCTGCAGCGCCCGCTCGAGCGCCGCGCGGCGAAAGACCTGCGGCGTCTGCACCGCCCACAGCGCCGAGCGCTGCAGCGTGCGCGTCACGACGCCGTCGCGCGCCTCCTTGATCGTGTCGGTCACCGCGGCCGCCGCGATGACCGCGTCGCAGTCCTCGTGTGCCTCCAGCTCGTCGAGCGCGGCCTGCACGAGCGCCGCCGTCAGAAGCGGGCGCGCCGCGTCGTGGACGATCACCGGATCGCCCTCGGCGGCGCGCAGGGCCGCGAGCACCGACTGCGAGCGATGCTCGCCGCCGGGGACGCCCAGCGTCCCGGCCGGCGCCTCGCAGCCCGGCGGCAGCGCGACGACCACGCGCTGCACCGCGGGCACGGCGAGCAGCGCCTCGATGCTCCATTCGAGCATCGGACGCCCCGCCAACATGACGAACGCCTTGGGTCCCCCGGACCCAAGGCGTTCTCCACGACCCGCGGCTACGACGAGCGCGAGCGCTACTTGGCCACCGCCACCTCTGCACCGGCGCTGTCGGCAAGAAGGTCGTCGAGATGCTGCTCGGCCTCGTCCTCGTCCTTGTCGAGCGCGTACATGAGCTCCGAGGCGAGGATCTTCTTCGCCCGGGAGAACATCTGCTTCTCGCCCGTCGACAGACCCTTCTCGTGCTCGCGGATCGCGAGGTTGCGCACGACCTCGGCCAGCTCGTAGATGTCCCCCGTCTTGATCTTGTCGCGGTTGTGCTTGAACCGGCGATTCCAGTTCTTCGGCATCTCCGAGACGTCGTCGGCAAGGACCTTCAGGACCTTCTTGACGGTCTCCTCGTCGATGACGCGTCGCAACCCGGCAACGCCCGCGTTCTCGCACGGCACCATGACGGTCA
>JAXDFS010000113.1:0-6116 GCA_034665465.1 Solirubrobacteraceae bacterium | reverse complement strand
GGATCTTCCGCGAGGTCGAGGCGTCGCTCAAGCGCCTGCAAACCGACTGGATCGACCTCTACCAGGTGCATCGCTGGGATCCCTGGACCGACCACGAGGAGACGCTCGGGGCGCTGTCGGACCTCGTCGCGCAGGGCAAGGTGCGCCACATCGGCTCCTCGACGTACCCGGCGGCGCAGATCGTCAGGGCGCAGTGGGTCGCGCGCGAGCGCGGCACCCAGCGCTTCGTCTGCGAGCAGCCGCCGTATTCGATCCTGGCCCGCGGGATCGAGGCCGACGTGCTGCCGGCCTGCCTCGAGTTCGGGATGGGCGCCATCGCCTGGAGCCCGCTGGCGGGCGGCTGGCTGTCGGGCCGCTGGCGCAAGGGCGCCGACGACCTCACGTCGCGGCGGGCGGCGATGATCCCCCAGCGCTATGACCTCTCGATCCCCGCAAACCAGGCCAAGCTCGACGCGGCCGACGCGCTCGGGCAGCTGGCCGACGACGCCGGGATCTCGCTCATCGACATGGCGCTGGCGTTCGTGATCCGCCATCCGGGCGTCACCGCGGCGATCATCGGCCCGCGGACGATGGAGCAGCTCGAGTCCCAGCTCGGCGCGGCCGACGTGACGCTCGGCGACGACCTGCTGGACCGCATCGACGAGATCGTGGCGCCCGGCGTGACGATCAACCCCACCGACGCCGGCTGGACGAACCCGGCATTGGCCGCCGAGGCCCGGCGCAGAAGGAGCCGACCATGAGCCGTCGCACTCGGGGCGCGCTCTCCTACCGGCTGCCCGCCGGCCCTCCCGGTCGGTCCGGCTCGCCTACACAGCCTTCGGCGGCGATGCGAAGCCGGCGGCGAGCGCGGACCTTAAGAGGGCGCTGGCAGACCGTCGGCAACGTCAGGACGAGTCGCGGCGGGCGGTTCTCCTGGCGCTATCACTTCGTGCCCGCCAATCGCGGCCGGGCGTTCGTCTTTCGCATGCGGACCAACAGCGACATCTACCCCTTCGCGGTCTCCAACAGCCGGTCGGTTCGTGTGACAGTCCGCGGGTGACGGCGCCGCTCGTTTGCGGTAAATCGGCACATTCCGCGTCGGATTTGCAGTCAGACAACTGCTAGGGTCGCGCGGCGATGGTCGACCTCGGTCCGATCGAAGCCGACGTCCCCTTCGCCTGGGACGCAGCATCGAGACTCAAGCACGAGTTCGAGCGCGCCGCCGACGAGCTCGACCGCCAGCTTCGCACGCGGCGACACGCGGCCGACCACGCCGAGCAGGACTGGCACGGCCGCTACTCCAGCGTGTTCGAGCACTTCCACATGGGCTGCACGATCAACGACGGCCGTGGCATCGCGCAGGAGTTGCGCCGCTGCGCGCAGATGCTCGAGCAGCTTGCCAACCTTGCGCGCGAGGAGAACGACCGCCGCAGGCTCGCCCGCGCATGGAAGGTCAAGCACGACGCCTGGGAGCAGGCCCAGAAGCACGACAACCTCTTCGACGATCTCGTCGACGTGGTCGGCGGGGACGGGGAGCCCAAGCCGCCGAACGTCCCTGAGCTCAAGCCGCAGCCATTCGTGGCCACCGGACCGCCAGGCGGCGAGCGAGGCTAGACGCCATGCCGATGAACACGGCGAGGCCGGAGAACCTCGATGACTTCGCGAAGACGAGCCACGGCCTCGACCGCGAGCTGCAGTCGGCCCTTCGACAGCTCGACGCCGCCTACAACGCGTTCGCGGGCGAGAACCGGTGGGGAACCTTCGAAGCCGGCTCGCTGCTGCGCGCGTTCAACCGCTACATCGACGGCAACGACTTCACGGCGCGCTGGGTGGAGAGGATCGCGACGGCGTTTCGCGCCGCCGACAGCAGCGGCGGAGGGCTCGGGCGGCTGCCCGACTCCGCGATCAAGGCCAGCCTGGCGGCTGTCCACCTCGATCACGGGCGCCACCACGTCACCTACGACAAACCCACCGGGTTCGGCGAGCCCCCGACGACCGGTTACACGAACGACCCGGTCAACACCGCGTCGGGCAACTTCGTCACGGTGGAGCACGACCTCGTCTGCGGCGGTCTCGCCGAGGCGCTGAGTTTCGACCGCACGTACAACAGCCGGTCCGAGCGCGAGGGGGCCTTCGGCCGCGGCTGGGCGTCCTGGGCGACGACCCGGCTCGTCGCCGAGGCAGGCGGCGCGCAGTACGTCGGCCCCGATGGCCAGGAGGCGCATTTCCCGCGCGTGGATGCGGGCTACGAGCGCGTGATCGGCGTGCAGGCCCTTGTCGAGCAGGGCGAAGGCGGCTTGGCCCTGCGCTGGTTCGACGGCCGCCGCTGGGAGTTCGACGACACCGGCCGGCCGAGGCATGCGACCAGCGGGCCCGGCACCGAGATCAGCTTTGCCCACGACGGCGACGGGCGCCTGGTCGAGCTCGCGCACCGCGGCGGAAGAAGGGTCCGCCTGGAATGGGATGACGACCGTGAGCGCATCACCGGCCTCGCGTGCTCGGACGGGCGCCGCACGTCCTATCGCTACGACGCGTCGATCGCGCTCGTCGAGGTCGCCGCGGCCGGCGCCGGCGGGACGCGTCGGTATGAGGTCGATGTCGACGCCCGAGTCGTGTCGATCACCGATTCCGACGGTGTCGTCGAGGTCGTCAACACCTACGACGATGCCGGCCGCGTGCTGACGCAGCTCTCGCCATTCGGCCGCCTGACGTACATGAGCTACCTGCCCGGCGGCGTGACGGTCGCGATGGACGACGACGAGGACCATCCCGCCAACACGTTCGTCCACGACGAGCACGGCCGCCTGCTGACCGTCATCGACGGCGACGACCGCGAGCTGTCGATCGGCTACGACCGCTGGGGAAACCCCGCGGTGCTGACCGAGCGCGGCGGCGCCGTGACGACGCAGCAGTGGGACGAGCGCGCGCGGCCGATGCACCGCGTCCTTCCGACGGGCGCCGAGCTGCGCTACGCCTTCGACGACGCCGACCGGCTCACCGAGATCGTCACGAGCGCCGGCGCCACGACGCGCTACACCTATACGGGCGAGGAGCGCGTCGCGACCGAGATCCTCGACGCCGAGGGAGGCGTCACGCGCCGCACGGTGCGCGACGGGCTGGTCTGGCAGGTCGCCGATCCCGACGGCGTGACGGTCGACCTCGACTACGACCCGGACGGCAACATCGTCTCGGCGACCGACGGCGATGGCCACAGCATCCGCGTGGAGCGCGACGAAGCCGGTCGCGTCGTCGCCGAGATCTCCCCGTCGGGAAGGCGATCGACGTTCGTCTACGATCGCGCGGGCAGGTTGCTGGAGCGCCGCGACCCGTCGGGCGGGGTCTGGCGCTACGAGTACACGCCGGCGGGCCGGCTGGCGAGCGTCACCGACCCGGCAGGCGGGCGGGAGGAGGTGCGCTATGGCGAGCACGGCTCGCCGGTGACCACGATCGACGCGCTCGGTCATCCCACCGCGCGCGAGTACGACGTGTTCGGCAACCTGACGGCGGTCGTCGAGCCCGGCGGCGCGCGCTGGGAATACGCCTACGACGCGCTCATGCGCTGGACTGCGACGGTGGACCCGCTCGGCGCCCGCTGGCAGCGCGGATACGACCTTGACGGCGCGCTCGTGGCCGAGGTCGATCCGGCCGGCACGCGCGTGAGCCGCACCGTCGATGCCGTCGGTCGCGTGACCTCGATCGAGGCCGGGGGCACGACGACGAGCTTCGAGCACGACGACTTCGGCCGGATCGTCGCTCAGGCCTGGCCCGACGGCACACGGGAGCGCTACGAGCACGACCTGCTCGGCCGCCGCACGCTCGTCGAGGACGCCTGCGGCGCGATCACCCGCTTCGAGTACACCCCGGCGGGCCGCCTTGCGCGCATCCTGTCGTCGTCGGGCCGCATCGACGACCTCGAGTACGACGCCTGCGGGCGCCTCGCGCGACGCACCGACGGCGCCGGCCGGCGCTGGGAGTACCGCTACGACCCCGACGGGCGCCTGACCGAGACCCTCTTGCCGACCGGGGACGCCGAGCGGGTCGCATACGACAGCTCCGGCCGGCCGCTCGAGCTCGCGCGGCCCGGCGAGGGCCCGATCGCCTATGACCGCGATCCCGCCGGCAGGGTGGTCGCGATCAGCGACCGCCGCGCCGGGAGCCGGCGCTTCGAGCGCGACGCAGCGGGCCGAGTGGTGGCGTCGGTCGACGCCAACGGCGGGGTCACCCGCTATGCCCACGACGAGCGCGGCAACCCCACCGAGGTCACCGATCCGCTCGGCGCCACGACGACACGGCGCTATGACCCCGCCGGGCGCCTCATCGAGATCGTCGATCCGCTCGGGCGCAGCGACGCCGCCGTCTACGACCCGGCGGGCCGCCTCGTCGAGCGCACCGACGGCGCGGGCCGGGTGGTGCGGCGGTCCTACGACGCTGCAGGCCGACTGGAGGGCTTCGGCCCGGCGGACGCCGAGCCGACGAGGATCGAGTACGACGTGCGCGGGCGGGCGATTGCGCTGCACGAGCCGGGCTCGTTCGTCAACACGCTGCGCTGGGACGCCGCGGACCGGCTCGTCGAGCGTGCCCGCGGCGAGCTCGCCATGCGGTGGACCTATGACGCCGACGGCGAGCGCACCGCGATCGGCTACCCGGACGGGACGCAGACGACGTACGCGCGCGACGGCGGCGGCGATGTCATCTCCGCTCATCACCCTGCGCTCGGCGCAATCGAGTTCGAGCGCGACGCCCTCGGGCGGCCGCTGCGCGCGACCGCCGACGGGATGCACGCGCAGTGGCGCTACGAGGGCGGCGCTCTCGCGCAGTACGACCTGCAGGCCGGCGAGACCGTGCGCAGCGCACGACTGACCCGCGATCCGTTCGGGCGCGTGGTCGAGGCGACACTCGACGGCGCCACCCACCGCTACGCCTACGACCCGGCCGGGCAGCTCCTGTCGGCAAGGTCGCCCGCTGGCGCTCTCGAGTTCAGCTACGACGCCAACGGCAGGCTGGCGCGCGAGCTCTCGCCGTCGGGTGCCGTCGAGTACGAGTACGACGCGGCAGGTCAGCTCGTCTCCCGCGCCACCGGACCGCAGGACGTCACGAGCTACGCGTACGACGGCGCCGGCTGCCGCGTGCGCGAGTCCGGTCCCGGCGGGGAGCGTGGCTATGCCTGGGACGGTCTCGGACGGCTCGCGGCGATCACCGACGAGGGTTCGGGCTCGCCGGCCACCAGGGTCGTCGTCGACGCGCTCGGCGAGCTCGCCGAACTCGACGGCGCGCCCATGCTGTGGGACAGCGCCGCTCCCCTCTCCCCGCTGACGTGGACGGGGCAGAGCGCCGTAGTCGGGGAGCTGTCGCCGCGCGCGCTCGCGACCGCGGGCGCGGCGCAGTGGCTCGCACCCGACTGGCAGGGCACGGTCGGAGAGGCCGTGCGCGACCCCTGGGGCGCCCCAGCCGGCGCCGGTTCGCGCGCCGCCGAGCCGCAGCTCGGCTACCGCGGCGAGGTCGAGTTCGACGGCGAGCTGTGGCTGCGCCACCGCGTCTATCACCCGGCGACGCGGGCGTTCCAGCAGCCCGACCCGTTCCCGCCTGAGCCCGGCACGCCGTGGGCGCTGAACCCCTACCACTACGCCGCCAACGACCCGATCGGACGCTCCGACCCGCTGGGCCTGCACCCCGTCGACGAGGAGGCGCTGCAGCACATCCGCGACCGGATGGACCGCAACCTGATCCAGGCCGGCGGGGACTTCGTCTACGACCATGCCAGCGACATCTCGGCCATCACCGGCGTCGCCGCCGTCGTGGTGGCGTTCGTCCCGCTGCTCGAGCCGCTCGCGCTGCCACTCGGTGCGATCAGCACCGCGACCGGGGCCATCTCGACCTACAAGAGCGCCAAGGAGGGCCACATCGTAGACGCCGCGATCGAAGGGCTCATCACGGCCGTCGGCGTCGGCGGGGTATACAAGGCCGGAAAGGCGGTCGTCCTCAGCAAGATGGCCAAGATCGGCGAGGAGACGCGCCTGCAGCGGCTGGCGACGAACGAGCTGGCCCCCCATGCCGCAGAGCTCGCGAAGCACATCCACCAATGGAACCGCGCAGCCGAGCTCGTCGAGGAGGGGCGTCCGTACGACGCCGTCGCGGGA
>JAXDFS010000112.1:0-3889 GCA_034665465.1 Solirubrobacteraceae bacterium | reverse complement strand
GTCGCGCAGGAAGTCGAGGTCGTCGGTCGCCTGGTGGTAGTGCCAGATGTTGTAGAAGATCGCCGCGTTGACGTGGCGCTGGCGGTGGCTGAGGTCGGGGTCCCACTGGCCCGACAGCGGGTTGAGGTGGACGATCTGCGTCTCCTCCTTGCCGTCGCTGCCGCTCTGCCACGGGAACATCGCGCCCGCGAAGCCGGCCTCGCGAGCCGCCGCGCGCGCCTCGCCGAGGCGCCGGTAGCGGTACATCAGCAGCTCGCGCGTGATCTCCGGCAGGCGGGTGTCGAGGTAGCGGAAGACGTACAGCTCGTCCCAGAACACATGGCCGCGGTAGGCCTCGCCGTTGAGCCCGCGGGCGGGGACGCCCGCGTCATGGTTGGTCGTGTGCAGCGAGCAGACCTGCAGGATGTGGGAGATGTGCAGCCGCAGCAGCTGCTGGACGTGCCCGTTGCCGGGCAGGTAGACGTCGCTGGAGCGCCACAGCTCGTCCCACGCGCGGGTGTGGCGCTGCAACCCCTCCGCGAAGTCCGGGTAGCGCCGGACGGACTTGCCGGCATTGGTCAGCGGCTCGTTGATCGCGCGGTCGCGCGAGGTGTAGAAGGAGACGAGCTTCTCGACGCGCACCGCCTCGCCCTGGCGCATGTCGAAGCGCAGGACCTGCTGGATGTAGTCCTCCATCTGATCGAGCGAGCGCCCGACGTCGAGCTGGTGGGAGCCGTCGAAGACGCGCGTGCGGGCCGCCTGCGCCACGTAGATGTTCGACTGGCGCGTCTCGACCTGCAGGGCGATGATCTCGGGGCCGAAGGTGCGCGGGGAGACGGGGTCGAGGTGGCGCCCCTCGAGCTCCTGGTAGCGCGCGACGCCGCGGTTGGTGACGCGCCCGTCGAGGGCCGACACGACCTCGACCGATCCCGACCAGTTCTCGGCCGTCAGCGTCCACTCGATCGCCGCCTGGTGGGAATGGGCCATGCTCGCAAAGCGCCGGCTGCGCAGCGACGTCTCGCGGCCGGCGCGGTCGCGGAAGAGCAGGTCGCGGATGACCATCGCGGTCCCGATGTCGTACTCGTGGCGGTAGCGCAGCAGCTCGACGTTGCCGAGGCGGATCGCGTCCTCGTCCTCGATGCGCAGCTTCAGCGGCAGCCAGTTGGGCAGGTTGACGAGGTCCTCGTTGAGCACCGGCCGGCCGCCCATGATCGACGTCTCGCGGTTGTAGAGGCCGTGTGCGTAGGTGCCGGGGTAGTGGATGTCGTCGGCGTCCTCCCACTCGGCGGTCCCGCGCGTGCAGAAGTAGCCGTTGCCGGTCGACGTCAGCGCCTCGCGCAGCCCCTCGGCGGAGGGGTCGAAGCCGTCATAGCTCAGCGGGCGCTCGTCCATCAGGCGCGGTCACCGGCGATTCGGACACGGACGGGGCGGGTCATGCAGCAGCTTCCTCCTGGATGTGGGGCGCTTTACCCGCGGCGGGCGACACTACTCGGCGCGCTCGTCGTCGGGCGCCACGATCGTCGCCCGCAGGCGCGCGCGGGCCGCGTCGATGCGGTGTGCCGCCTGTTCGCCGGTGACCGGCGGCGGCGGCGGGGCCGTCGGCGGCGCCGGATCGGCGTCGGGCACGCCGAGGCGCCGGCGCAGATCGCCGGCGAGCCTGCGGGCGGCCTGGCGCCTACCCGCCAGAGGGGGGCGCACCGACCCCCGCGACGACCGCGGTCGTCCAGTCGATCACCGCCGTCGGCTTGACGACGTGGCGACCGAGCCCGAGCTCCCCGGGCGCGACGCCGAGCGCCAGCCCCACGAGCTGGGGCAGGTGCAGGACCGGCATGTCGAGCCTGCGGCCGACGACCTTCTCGGCCAGGGGCTGCTGCAGGTCGAGGTTCAGGTGGCACAGCGGGCACGGCGTCACGAGGCAGTCGGCGGCGGCGTCGACCGCGTCGCCGAGGTGGCGGCCGGCCTGCGCGAGCGAGGCCTCCTTGTTCATCGTGATGATCGGGAAGCCGCAGCACTTGTGCGAGCCGGCGTAGTCGATGACGGTCCCGCCGAGCGCCTCGATGACGAGGTCGAGGTACGTGTCGCGCGGCTGGTCGTCGTCGATCTGCAGGCGCTCCTGCGGGCGCACGATGTAGCAGCCGTAGAAGGGCCCGACGCGCAGGTTCGTCAGCGGCCGCGTGACGCGCGATCGCAGCTCGTCGAGGCCGAACTCCTCGACCAGCAGCCAGAGGAAGTTCTTGTTTGCGAGGCCCTTCTCGTAGGAGAGGCCCTCCGCCGCGAGCGTCGTGTTGACGTGCGCGCGGTACTCGGCGTTGGCGTCCAAGCGCTGCTGGCACTCCGACTGCGCGCCCTGGCAGGTCGAGCAGATGTTCATCATCATCGCCGTGCCCTCGGCCTGCTGGGCGAGGGCGAACGTGCGCGCGTTGAGCGTGTCGGCGAGCTCCTGGTTGTGCTCCGCGATGACGCCCGCGCCGCAGCACGAGGCGCGATCGAGGGCGACGAGCTCGATGTCCAGCAGCGGCGCGATCCGCGCCATCGAGCCGTGCAGCTCGGGCGTGAAGCCGCGCGAGACGCAGCCGGGCCAGTAGGCGACCTTCATCCGTTCACGCTCAATCCTCGTCGTAGCCGGAGATGTAGAGGTTCAGCTCGACGCGCTCGTCGTGGCCCTCGACCTCCTTGTAGATGCGGTCGATCTGCTTGAGGTCGGCCTTGGGCAGCCTGTGCGGCTTGAACACGGCCGCGGGCGTGACCTTGCGGCGCAGCAGGGCCTTGGCGATCGCGGGCAGCGAGCTTGCGAGCTCCTTCTGCGCGGAGGGCTTGAACTTCGCCAGCGGCGAGTCGCCGCCGTAGGAGCGCGGCAGCAGCTCGGCCTCGTTGAGCAGCCCGTAGGTGTGCACGAGCGAGACGAAGGCCTGCTCGTGGCGCTCGCCGTTGTTGGAGTCCTCGATGTCGAAGTCGCTGTTGGCGCGGCGGCGCAGGCGCATGATCTGGTTCATCGGCGCGACGTCCTTGGGGCAGGCGTCGATGCACATGAAGCAGTGGGTGCAGTCGTAGATGCCGTGCGGGTCCTCGGCGAGGTCGGTCAGGCGCTCGCGCGTCTGGGAGTCCCGCGGGTCGCCGACGAAGCGGTAGGCCTTGGCGAGCGCGGCGGGCCCGACGAACTCGGGGTCGACCTCCATCGCCAGGCAGTCCGACACGCAGGCGCCGCACTGGATGCAGGCCATCGACTGCGTGACGTCGACCATCGTCTCGCGCGGCACGATGTACTCGCGCTCGGGCACCGGCTGCTTGGCGATCAGCCACGGGGTGACGCGCCGGATCTTCTTCCAGTGCACCGCCTCCATGTCGACGATGAGGTCCTTGATGACCGGCATGTTGCCCATCGGCTCGACCTCGATGACGCCGTCCTTGGAGTGCTTCTCGGCCTTGTCGAGGTGCGTGTGGCAGGCGAGGTCGGGCCTGCCGTTGATGCGCACGCCGCAGGAGCCGCAGATCGCGGCGCGGCAGGAGCAGCGGATCCCGATCGAGCCATCGAAGCGGGCCTTGGCCTGGAGGATCGCCTCGAGCACCGAGCGGTGGGGCTCGAGCTCGACGGTGTGCTCCTCCCAGTAGGCGCCGTCGCCGGACTCGGGGTCGTAGCGGCGCAGTCTCAGGGTGTATTCAGCCACGTCTGGTCACTAGTACTTCCTCACTTCGGGCTGCCATCTAGTGATCGTCACGGGTGAGTAGGAGATCACCGGCTCACCGTCGTCTCCGCGCCCGATGTCGATGTGCTTGAGCCATTCGTCGTCGTCGCGCTCGGGGAAGTCGGTGCGAAACTGCGCGCCGCGCGACTCCTTGCGCTCGATCGCGCCGATCACGGTCGTCTCGGCGCAGTCGATCATGTAGCTGAGCTCGATCGCGCCGAGCACGT
>JAXDFS010000111.1:0-9407 GCA_034665465.1 Solirubrobacteraceae bacterium | reverse complement strand
TCGTGCGCGACTTCGGCGTGACGCGCACGAGCGGCCGCACCGGGCTGCTGACCCGCGCCGAGGTGCTCGAGTCGATGCGCTACACGGCCCCCGAGCTCGTGCTCGGGCGCCCCGCGACGCCCGCCACCGACGTCTACGAGCTCGCCGCCGTCGCCGTCTGGTGTCTCACCGGCGCCCCTCCGTATCTCGACCGCGCCGCGGCCGAGTACGTGCTCTTTCGCGCCGAGGCGCCGCCGCCGGTGCTCGCGCTGGCCGACGGCACGCCCGCAGGCGCCATCGACAGGGTGCTCTCGGCCGCGATGGCCGTCGATCCGCTGGCGCGGCCGAGCCCGAGCCAGTTCGCCGCCGGCCTGACCGCGGCCGTGGCGGAGCTGCCGGCGGCGGTGCGCGACGCCCCCTGCCCGCTGCGCGCCACGGAGGTCGCCGCCCCGGCGCAGCCTGCGTTCGTCCCGGCCACCGACCTCCCGGCGATCCCGCGCGGCGCCACGCGCGCCGAGCACCGGCGCCCGCTGCCGCCCCCGGAGAGCGCCACCGCCGCCCCGACGCCCTGGGCGACGTATGCGGCCTGCGCGATGGCGGCGCTCACCTGCGGGCTCGCCGGGCTGCTCGTCGGACGCGCGAAGGCGCCCAAGCCGCCCGCACCGATCACGGTCGGCGCCTTCAGGCTCGACACCGGCGACCGCTGGAAGGCCGCGGGCAACGGCGACCCGCGACTGGCCGGCGTCGGGCTGCGCAGCGCCGCCGGCGAGCAGGCGACCGTCGGCGTCATCCACGACGCGCGCCTGCCGGGCGATCCCGTGCCGGCCGCACTGCTTCCGGCGAAGCGCGCCAGGCCGCATCCCGCCCGCAGCGGGGTCGCCGGACTCGTGACGTACGTCGGCGGGCGCAGCGGGCTCGTCGCACGGCCGACGACCAAGGGCACGCTCGTCGCGCTGTGCCCGAGGACCATCGCCCTCGGGCGCTGCGCCGCCCTCGTGGTGCGCGCGAGGGGCCCTGGCCGCGGCCTTGTCCCGCTCCCCTTCAAGCCGGTCAGCGACGCGCTGCGCCAGGCCATGATCTCGATCGAGCAGGCGACCGGCATCGCGTCCGCCGAGCTCGGCGGCAAGCGCGACCAGCAGTCCGGCGCGGCGGGACGGCTGTCGAGCGCGCTGCAGCAGGCCGCGTCCGGGCTGCAGGTCGAGGGGGTCGACCCGGGCACCGGCGCGCTGCTCGCCCAGCTGCGCAAGGCGCTCGTCGACGAGGCCGGCGCGCTCGACGATCTCGGCGGCGCGATCGACCGCCAATCCGACGTGGCATTCGACGCTGCGACGGACCTCATACGTGCGAGCCGCAGGAAGCTCACCGCCACACTCGCGGTGTTCAGACGCGCGGGATATCCGGTGTCACCGTGACACGCCCGTCGAGATCTGTCACCGTCGCGACCGTGACAGCAAGTGCCATCCTCGCCGCCGGGGGCTTTCTGCTCGGCGATCGCTCCGACGCCGGCAGCGTTCCTGCGGCCGTCCCCGTGCAGTCCGTCCAGCCTGCCAAGAGCCCCGACCCGATCATCGTGCCCTCCGACGTCGACCTCCCGCCGCGATGATCGAGGCCGAGGTCTTCGGCGATCCGGTCGCGATGCGGTTGCTGGCACAGGAGATCGCCGGGCGCGCGGACATCGTCGGCGACGCCGCCACCGGCTTCACCGCCGCACTCGACGGCGCGGAGTTCGAGGGCGGCGCGGCGGACCGGCTGCGCGAGGCCGCGGTCAGCGAGCGCGTCCGGCTCGCCGACGTCGCCGCCGAGCTGCGCGACATCGCGACGTCGATGTACGCCGACGCGTCGGCGGTCGAGACCCAGAACGAGGACGCCAAGGCGGCCGCCGCCGCAGCACAGGAGGCGTCGCAATCTCCGTGACGGCCATCAGGATCAACCCCGAGCAGGTGCGCGGGGCGGGAATCGCGGCGGTGACGTGCGCAGACGACCTGCGCGGCCAGGCGGCGTACCTGCAGGCGATGAGCCTGCCGGCGATGCCGGTGGCGATGGCTGCGCGCTTCCAGGCCGCGCTCGCGTCCGCCGCGACGCGCCTCGGCGCCCTCGCCAACGAGTACGGGATGGTCGGGCAGGAACTGCAGGTGCGCGCCGCCGCGGCCGACGCCGCCGACGCGTCCGGCGAGAGCCAGGCCGCCTCGGCCGGCCGTCAGCTCGCCACCTCCGTCGTCAGCACGACGACGATCGTCGGCGCGGCGGGCTCGCTGACGAGCCTGCAGCTCACGGTCAGCGGAACCCGCGTCGACGCGGCGACGAGCACCGGCCTGAGCATCACGATCCCCGACGCGCTCGAGCGCGCGGCGCCGCCCGCCGCGCCGACGCCCGTCAGCGCTCCCGACCCGCAGCAGTCCGCCCACGAGCGGCCGGCCGCCGGCCGCGAGGTCGATTCCGCCGAGCCGGTCGGCGGCGCCCCGGCGGCGGCGCTCGCCCAGGCCGTCGCGGCCGCGCCGAGCCGATCAGGGCACCAGATCCCGGCCATGCTGCACGGCGACAGCGTCGACCCGGCCGCGATGCCGCCCGGCGAGCATCGCGCCGAGCACCACGACCTCCCTGTCGTCGGACTGGCGCCGCGCGCCGCGCCGAGGCCCTCGAAGGAGGACCGCGACCGCCAGAAGTGGGCCTGCTGGATGGCGACCTCGGCGGCGCGCGCCGGGCTGCCGCCCACGCTGCCGGTGATGATGGCGCTCTCGCGCAGCGGCATGCGCAACATGCCGGGCGCACAGAACGACGTCGGCTTCTTCGGCCTGAATCCGCACAAGGCCTTCGCGCCGCCCGGCGCCGGCGTGTCGCACGGCACCCAGCCCGGCGGCGACTGGTGGGCGGCGCATCCGGACGCGCAGCTCGACCACGTGATGCGGGGCCTCAAGGACGCCGCCGGCGGCATCCGCAAGCCCGGCCTCGACGATCCCGAGGCGCTCGGCCGCTGGGCGTCGGACGCCGCCACGGGCATGGACGGATCGCAGTTCGTCGACGCGCACGCCGCCGCGCAGCAGCTCGTGAGCAACTGCCACGGGCTGCAGGCCGGCGGCGCGATCGGCTCCGTCGGAGCGGCCCACGCCGGCGGCGCGCTGGCGGCCGCGAAGAGCCAGCTCGGCGTGCACGAGCTGGGCACGAACGCGGGCCCGCAGGTCAACCAGTACCTCGCCAGCGCCGGGGTCGGGTCCGGAAATCCCTGGTGCGCGAGCTTCGTGACGTGGTCGCTGCACGAGTCCGGACACGACATGCCCGGCGGCGGCTGGGCGTCGGTGTCGACGTGGGTCAACGCCGCCCAGTCCGGCCAGCACGGCCTGCAGATGGTCGACCCCGCGCACGCGCGCCCCGGCGACATCGTCGCCTACGACTGGGGCGGCGGGACCGACTTCTCCAGCGACGGCCACATCGGCTTCCTGGAGTCGCACGTGCAGAACGGGCAATTCACGACGGTGGAGGGCAACGCCGACGACGCGGTGACGCGCATGAGTCGCAACATGGGCGAGGGCAACGTCGTGTTCATGCGCATGGCCGGCTGAGATGGGCGCCGAGCCCTTCGCCCGGTCGATCAGCATCGACTACTCCGACGACGAGCTCGACGCGATCTCCGAGGCGTTCACGCGGCGCGACATCGCCCGGCGCGAGCGCGCCGGCGACGCCCACGACCCGATCCGGCGGGCGCAGAACCAGACCGCGCTGCGGGGCCTGGTCGCGCGGCGGGCGATCATGCTCGGCGGTACCCCGGCGCGGCCGCGCATGACGTTCCTCGAGCCCCACGCCACCCTGCTGGGAGCCTTCCTCGGGGCCAACTCGATCGCGACGATCCGTCGCGAGCAATCCACGACCGTCCGTGCGGTGTCGCTGTTCGTGCACGGGGACGTCGTCGTCGAGCAGGCGGCGCGCGAGGGCCTCGCGATCCAGCGCATGACCGCCCACGGCCGCGACAACGCGGCGCATCTGCTCGACCGCGAGCTCCTGCTCCCCGGACCGGGTGAGCGCCCGCCGCACGAGGAGCTCGAGCTGACCAAGCGCACGATGACGCTGACGATCGCCGCCATCGAGCAGGGCTCGGAGATGCCCGAGCGGGTGCCCGCGCGCGCCGCCGACATCCTCTACGCCCGGATGGCGTCGGGATCGGTGACGATCACGACCCGCGACGTCTCGGGCACCCGCAGCTCGGAGAAGTGGTCGTGGATCGACGCGGGCGAGCTCGGCCTCTGGCGCGTGCAGACCGACGCCGACTCGCCGGTCGTGCGGCTGATCGCCGCAGCCCCCGCAGACCTCGCGGGCGAGATCGACGTCGCCTGGCGCCAGGCGACGCGCTGAGCCTCGCCGGCGCCTTCGGCCCTAAGCTCACGGCCGATGGCGAACCTCGTGATCGGCCCGATGCTGCGCTACGTCAGCGACAGCGCGGCGACCATCTGGGTGGAGACCGACGCGGCCTGCGTCGTCGAGATCCTCGGGCATCGCAGCGAGACCTTCTGCGTCAACGGCCGCCATTACGGGCTGGTCTCGATCACCGGCCTCGAGCCCGACGCGAGCGCCGAATACGACGTGGCGCTGGACGGCGTGCGCCGCTGGCCCATCGAGGACGACCGTTCGCCGCCGTCGCGGATCCGGACGCTGCCGCGGGCGGGTCCCGTCGAGCTGGTCTTCGGCTCCTGCCGCGTGACGCGACCGCACCGCGCGCCGTACACGCTCAGCCCCGACGAGCACGAGCTCGGCATGGGCGTCGATGCGCTGGCCGCCCTGGCCGGGCGCATGCAGGGACAGCCGGAGACCGACTGGCCGCGCCTGCTGCTGCTGCTCGGCGACCAGGTCTACGCCGACGAGGTCTCGCCCGAGACGGCGGAGTTCATCCGGACCCGCCGCGACGTCAGCCGGCCGCCGGGCCTGGAGGTCGCGGGCTTCGAGGAGTACGCGCGCCTGTACCGCGAGGCATGGAGCGAGCCGACGCTGCGCTGGCTGCTGTCGACGGTGCCGACGGCGATGATCTTCGACGACCACGACGTGCACGACGACTGGAACACGTCGGCCGCATGGAAGGCGCAGATGACCGCCCAGCCGTGGTGGCCGGAGCGCATCTCGGGCGCGCTGGTGACGTACTGGATCTATCAGCACCTCGGCAACCTCTCGCCAGCGGAGCTCGACGGCGACCCGCTGCTGCGCCGCGTGCGCGCCGCCGATGACGCCGGCTCGCTGCTGGAGCAGTTCGCCCTGGACGCCGACTGCGAGGGCGGCGGCGGCCTGTGGAGCTTCGCGCGCGACCTGGCCGGCACCCGGCTGGTGGTGCTGGACGGGCGCGAGGGCCGGATCCTGGAGGAGGGCAGCCGCGAGATGTTCGACGAGGCCGAGTGGGACTGGCTCGCCGAGCAGGCGACCGGTGACTTCGATCACCTCGTGCTCGCAACGACGCTGCCCGTGCTGCTGCCGCCGACGTTCCACCAGCTCGAGGCGTTCAGCGAGGCCGTCTGCGCGGGGGCCTGGGGCGCGCCGGCGGCGCGGCTGGCCGAACGGCTGCGCCAGGGGATCGACCTCGAGCACTGGGCGGCCTTTCAGACCTCGTTTCACCGGCTGCTCGCGCTGACCCGGGAGGTCGGCGCCGGCCGCCGGGGCCCGGCGCCCGCGTCGATCCTCTTCCTCGGCGGCGACGTGCATCAGGGCTACCTGCACGAGGCGGCGTTCCGGCCGGCCGCCGGCGTGCGCAGCAGGGTCTACCAGGCGGTCTGCTCGCCGATCCGCAACCCGCTCGGCCGCCGCGAGCGCCTGGTGCTGCGAGCGCTGCGCCGCCTGCGGGTGGTCGGCCGCGCGGCGCGGCGGCTGGCGCACGCGGTCGGGGTGACCGATCCCGAGGCCGGCTGGCGGCTGACGCAGAAGCCGACGTTCGACAACCAGATCGGCACGCTGCGCCTGGACGGGCGGCGCGCCTGGCTGCGGATCGAGCACACGATCCCGGGCGACGGGGCCGACCCGGTCCTGCACACGTCGCTGGACCGCCGGCTCGCCTGACCGCCCTGCGTCAGATCCTGCGGTAGCGCGCGTCGGCGATCGAGTACAGCGCGAAGCCGATCAGCCCGGTGGCGACGATGCCCAGCAGCAGCGGCCCGTAGGAGTAGTGCGCCAGCTTGCTCAGCGCGCCGTCGAGGCCGATCGCCTTGCGGGGGTCGTAGTCCAGCGCCGCCTTGATCAGGCCGTAGCCGACGAGGCCGAAGACGACCATCCGCGCGAGGTGCCCGAAGACGCCGATGGCGGTGAAGGCGCGCCGGACCTCGCTGCTCATCTCGGCCGTCTTGGAGTCCTCGAGAAAGCGCTTCGAGACGCCCTTGTAGCCCTGGTAGAGCGCCACGCCGATCATCACTGCGCCCGCGGCCGCGACGATGACCGTTCCGCCGGTCCAGCCCAGCACGCCGCCGGTCGTCTTCTTCGGGCCGGAGCCACCGCCGCCGCCGGCCCCGGCCAGGATCTGCACCGCGGTGAAGCACAGCACCGCGTACGCGATGCCGCTGGCCGCCGCTGCGACGCGATCGAACGTGCTGTCGCGCTGCTCGGCGCCGTGACCGAGCGCGGCCCGCACGAAGCGCCACGTCGCGTAGCCGGCCAGCCCGATCGCCATCGCGGACAGCAGCACCTTGCCCAGCGGCTGGCGGGCGAGCGTCTCGAACGCGCCGCGCTGATCGGTCGCCTTGCCGCCGGACCCGGCGGCGAGCTTGACCGCGAGGATGCCGATGATGCCGTAGGAGACGCCGCGCGCGACGAGCCCGGCCCGCGCGAGCCAGGCGAACTCGGGGCGGCGCGCGACCTTCTCGCCGCCGCGCTGGGCGCTCGTCGTCATGGCCGCATCGCGCGTCCACCGTACGCCGTTCGGCCCTCGGCAGGCGGGCCACTAGAGCTGCAGGTGCAGCCGGAGCGCATCGTCGACGGGGCGCATGAGCGCCACCGGGAGGCGGCCGAGGATCGGTCCGAGCCGTTGCACCGACACCGAACGCACCGCTTCGCACTGCGCCTCGGAGTCCACGAGCCGCTCGGACACCAGCACGTCGAACGCGGACCCCGCGAGCGACCCGGCGCGCGCGGCAGGCCGACGCTCAGCTGCGCATGCCCTCTGCCACCGGAGCCGTGGCGAGGTAGGAATGTCCGGCGAGGTCGCGCTCCGGCACCAGCGCGGGCGGCGCGTCCACCAGCCGGTAGCCGACGCCCCACACGTTGACCACGTAGCGGTCGCCGCGGCTGGCGAGCTTGTGGCGCAGCCGGCAGGCGTGCGAGTCCAGCGTGCGGGTGGATCCCAGCGACCTGAAGCCCCAGATCGTGCGCAGCAGCTCCTCCTTGGTGAAGACCCGCGTCGGGTCGCTCACGAGCGTGCGCAGCAGCGCGAACTCCTTCTGCGACAGCGGGACGCGCTCGCCGTGGAGGCGCACCTCGCGCGACGGCGGATCGACCTCCAGCGGCCCGGCGCGCAGGCGGTTGCGTGTCGGCGTGCGGTCCGCGCGGCGCAGGAGCGCCGCCACGCGGCCGCGCAGCTCGGGATAGCTGAAGGGCTTGCAGACGTAGTCGTCGGCACCGCGGTCGAAGCCACGGACGCGGTCGAGCTCGGACGCGCGGCCGCTGACGACCATCAAGGGCATCGCCGGGTCCAGGCGGTTGGCGACCCCGTCGGCCGCCCGCACGCGACGCAGGAGCTCGAAGCCGCTGGCGTCGGGCAGCCCGAGGTCGACGAGGGCGAGGTCGGGGAACCTGCGCTCGAGCAGGCGCAGGCCGTCGGCGGCACAGTCGGCCACGAGCAGGTCGTAGCCGTCGGCGGCGAGGTTGTCGGCGAGGAACGTGCGCGTCGCGTCATCGTCCTCGACGACGAGGATCGTGGAGGCGTCGTCGTCGGTCATGCCTCGTTTGAGGCGCGAGGCCGCGGCGATTCGCCCCCCCCCCCCCCCCTCAGCGCACGGAGCGCGCGATCTGCAGCGCCCGCGCCTCGCCGGGGGCCCCCTCCAGACGCAGCAGCAGCGGGCCCCGCTGCCACAGCAGGACGCGACCGGCACGCCGGGCTCGATCCTGCACGACCCGGCCGGACGCGTCGAGGTACATGACGACGTGCGACCCGTCGAGGTACACGCCCGGCTCGTCGCTGCGCACATGCACGCTGCGGATGGCCGTCTGCGGCGGCGTGAGCTTGCGGACGAGGTCGGGCGCGGTGCTGCCGCGCACCTCGGTGAGCGTGACTGCGCCCCGGTCGTAGACCAGGCTGACGCGAGCCTCCCCGCCGGCGGTGCGGGCGAGGTGCACCGACTCCGGCGAGCCGAGGCGCGGATCGTGCGCGGCGACGGGATCGAATCCGGCGCGCCGGCGGGCGGCAGCGAGCGTCGTGCGCTCGCCGAGGTCGCGCCCGGCCCTGGCGGGCGCCGCAGGAAGGCGCGGGACGCGCTGCACGGTCGCCCCTCGCAGCCCCAGCAGATCGCCGATCGCATGGCGGGCCGCCGGCACGGCCGCGACAGCGCCGCCCGCGCCCAGCAGCGCGAGCGAGAGGGCGAGCGCCACCGTGCGCCGCAGCGGCCGCCGGCGCGGGCGCCCGCGCGCCTCGATGCGTCCCTGCAGCGCACCGGCGAGGTCCGGCGTCGGCGGGAACTCGACCTCACGGGCGAGCTCGGCCAGCCGGGACTGCAGGCGCTCAGACACGAAGCTCCTCGGCGTCCACGGCCGCCCGCAGGCGCTCCAGCGCCCGCGAGAGCCGCGACTTGACGGTTCCCGGCCGGCACCCGAGGGCGGCCGCCGTCTCGGCCTCGGAGAGCTCGAGCAGGTGCCGGCAGGCGATCACGAGCCGGTCGCGCTCGGGCAGGCCCTCGATGGCGGCCAGCAGGACCGCGCGCTCCCGCGCGGCGAGCAGCGACGCCTCGGGGGACGCGGCCGCGCCCGCGCGAAGGCGCTCCTCGCCGCTGCGCAGCTCGAGCGCGGCCCGGCGCCCGGCGGCGCGGCGGCGATTGCGGGCCTCGTTGGCCACGATGCGCAGCAGCCACGGGCGAAACGGCGCGCCCGGGCGGAAGCCGTGCAGCGCGCGGTGGGCCTTGAGGAAGCCGTCCTGGGCGGCCTCCTCGGCATCGGCGGAGCTGCGGGTGATGAGGTAGGCGGTGCGAAAGGCGATCTGGGCATGGCGCTGGACGAGCTGTTCGTAGGCGCGCGCATCCCCGCGCGCGGCGCGCGCGACGAGCTGTGCGTCGTCCTCGAGTGGCCGGCTCACCACTGCCAGCCCTACACCATCGGCCGCCGGTCGGTTCCCGGAACCGATCGGGCCGGGCGGGTGTAGAGCAGCACACGACCCTGGAGGATCCGATGACCCGCCGTCACATCGCGCTGACCGCGCTGCTGGCCGCTGCCTCGCTCGCGGCGCCCGGCGCTGCCCAGGCCAAGCAGATCGACGCCCTGAC
>JAXDFS010000110.1:0-10759 GCA_034665465.1 Solirubrobacteraceae bacterium | reverse complement strand
AGGTGCAGTCCGACATGGACCGCACGCAGCGCGAGTTCATCCTGCGCCAGCAGCTCAAGGCGATCCAGGAGGAGCTCGGCGAGTTCGACGAGTCCGCCGCCGAGGCCAACGAGCTGCGCGAGCAGCTGGCCGCGATCAACCTCCCGCCGGACGTGCGCAAGCAGGCCGACCGCGAGCTCGGGCGCCTGGAGAACCTGCCGACGGCGGCCGCCGAGCACGGCGTCATCCGCACGTACCTGGAGTGGATCGCCTCGCTGCCGTGGGACACGTCGACCGACGACAACCTCGACCTCGAGCACGCGAGCACGGTCCTCGACGAGGACCACTACGGCCTCGAGCAGGTCAAGGAGCGCATCCTCGAGTTCCTCGCCGTGCGGCAGCTGACGGGCGGGCGCGATTCGGTGTCGCGCGGCACGATCATCAGCTTCGTCGGGCCGCCGGGCGTCGGCAAGACCTCGCTGGGCAAGTCGATCGCGCGCGCGCTCGGACGCGAGTTCGAGCGCATCAGCGCCGGCGGCGTCCGCGACGAGGCCGAGATCCGCGGCCACCGGCGCACGTACATCGGCGCGATGCCCGGCACGATCATCCGCGCGCTGCGCGACGCGGGCTCGGACAACCCGCTGTTCATGATCGACGAGATCGACAAGATGGGCTCGGACTTCCGCGGCGATCCCGCCAGCGCGATGCTCGAGGTGCTCGATCCCGAGCAGAACCAGAACTTCCGCGACCACTACCTCGACCTGGCCTTCGACCTCTCGAAGGTCATGTTCATCACGACGGCCAACACGCTGGACACGATCCCCGGGCCGCTGCGCGACCGGATGGAGATCATCGAGATCGCCGGCTACACGAGCGACGAGAAGCTTCAGATCGCCAAGCGCTACCTCGTGCCCCGCCAGGCCGACCGCCACGGCCTCAAGCGCGGGCAGCTGCGCATCACCGACGCCGCGCTGCGCGCGGTCATCGCCGACTACACGCGCGAGGCGGGCGTGCGCGAGCTCGAGCGCCAGATCGGCGCGATCGCCCGCAAGGTCGCACGCCAGGTCGCCGCCGGCGAGACGCCGAAGGGCTCGATCGGGGAGGAGCGCGCCCGCGAGCTGCTCGGCCGCAAGCGCTACCACTCCGAGACCAGGCGCCGCACGCGCGTTCCCGGCGTGGCGACCGGCCTGGCCTGGACGCCGGTCGGCGGCGACGTGCTGTTCATCGAGGCGACGGCGTTCGACGGCGAGGGCAAGCTGCAGATCACCGGCCAGCTGGGCGACGTCATGAAGGAGTCCGCGCAGGCCGCGCTGTCCTACGTGCGCGTCCACCAGTCCGAGCTCGCCCCGGCGCTGCCGCTGGACTGGTTTCGCTCCCACGACATCCACATCCACGTGCCCGCCGGTGCGATCCCGAAGGACGGGCCGAGCGCCGGCATCACGATGGCCACCGCGCTGGCGTCGCTGCTGAGCGGCCGTCATGTGCGCGACAACCTCGCGATGACCGGCGAGATCACGCTCACCGGCCAGGTGCTGCCGATCGGCGGGCTGAAGGACAAGGCGCTCGCCGCCCAGCGCAACGGGATCTCCACGATCATCGCGCCCGAGCTCAACGAGCCCGACATCGACGAGATCCCCGAGCATCTGCGCAAGAAGCTGACGTTCTGCTTCGTCGGCCAGATCGGCGAGGTCCTCGAGGCTGCGCTGGAGCCCACGGAGATCCCGGCACCCCCGCCGATGCCGCGCAGCCGGCGGTCTGTGACCAACGGAGACCGGGTATATGCTCGACGTAAGCAAGCGACCCGAGGTGAATGACATGGCAGCGAAGGACAAGGCCGGCGCCGCTGCAGCCGCCGCGCGCGGCGCGCGCGAGAACCCGTACGTCCAGCGGATCATCCAGGACGAGGAGCTGCGCGACAACATGGTCGTGGCCTACGAGGCCGCGAAGAACGCCTTCGGCCGCCTCAACAACGGCAAGGCCCCGACGAAGGCGCTCATCGAGGACAAGAAGCTGCACAAGGACCTCAAGCGCTCCGCCGACGCGCTGCGCGACGCGACGGTTGCCCTGCGCGACGCGCCCAAGCACTCCAAGCCGAAGTCCAAGCGCAAGGGCGGGATGGGCAAGCTCCTGCTGCTGGCGCTGATCGGCGCCGTCGCCGCCGTCGCCCTCAGCGAGGGGCTGCGCGGCAAGGTGCTCGACGCGCTCTTCGGCGCCGAGGAGGAGTTCGACTACACCTCGAACACCGCCCCAGCCGCACCGCCGACGGAAGCTGCGCCGATCACCTGACGCGGACAGGATGAGACGCCGTGCCAAGGGCGCCCTGCGGGGCGTCCTTTGCGTTGCTCGGGCGCGGCTGGCCGGACAGCCAGGATCGGAGGTACCCTGCGCGGATGCAAACGTCGACGACGGGCGAGCGCACGCTGGCCGGCGACAAGGCGGTGCGGATCGTCGAGGCCATGCGCGCGTCGGTCGCCGAGCGCGGCACCGCGGGCTCCACGTTCGATCAGGTCGCGCGTGCGGCCGGAGTGTCGCGGGGGCTGCTGCACTACTACTTCGGCACGAAGGAGCGCCTACTCGTCGAGGTCGTGCGGCGCGACTGCGACGTGCGGATGGCGGCGCTGGACGCACAGCTCGGGCGCGCCCGGACCGCCGACGACTTCATCGCGGTGCTCGTGGGCGAGCTCGAGGACGTCGTGCGCAACGATCCCGGCTTCGTCACGCTGCTGTTCGAGCTCTTCGTCCTGTCGCGCCGCCACGAGGACGTGGCCGCGGAGTTCTCCGAGCTGCTGCGCCGCACGCGCGAGCAGGTGGCCGGGCAGCTGCGCGACAAGGAGGCCGACGGCGTCCTGCACCTCGCCGCCCCGCCGGACGCCGTGGTCGACGTCCTCTTCTCGCTCGCCGACGGCATCTGGCTGCGCATGCTCGCCGAGGATCGCGACTTCGGCCCCACGATCGCGGCCGGCGTCACCTGCGTGAGGGCGCTGCTCGACGACCCCGTGTGAGCGCGGCGGGGGAGGGCGCCCAACCCGGCGCCCAGCCGCTCAGGCCGGCTCGGATTCCTCTGCGCCCTGCATCGCCCGGTCGCCGAAGAGCTTCGCGTTGGCGCCGATGCGATGGAAGACGCCGGGGTCCAGCGGGAGCGTCACGGAGGCCAGCCACGGCGGGTCGGCGATGCCCCGGACCTCGACGCGCAGGCTGACCGTGTTGACGTAGTCGTGCGTCGCCGTGAAGGCCAGGTGCTCGAGCTGCGACTTCCACGTGCGCTCGCCGTCCCAGCCCTGGCGATCGGCGTAGAGCTCGTCGAAATACTCATGCAGCAGCTGGTCTTCCCAGGGCGACTCGGGGCAGATCATCTCCGCGACGAGGCCGTCGCTCACCTCGATCTCGCCGCCGAGGTGCGTGTTCGCGTTGGCCGAGCCTTCGAAGCCGCGGCCCGTGAGGCGGGCCTGCCAGGTCGGGCGCTCGTGGGCGGGGTCGTGCGGGTGCGCCACCGGAGTGAGCTCCAGGCGGCCACCGCCGTAACGTGCTGAGAGAACGAGTGTCGAGCTCATGGGCGCAGGAATCTACCGGTCGCGGGCGGGCTGGAAGCGGGTGCCGATCGTGATCAGCAGGTGCGCGACCCCGAGCACGATGAAGAACGCGGTCGGCGCGGTCTCGCCGCTGAAGCCGAAGAGGAACGGCGATGCGACGAGCAGCGCGGCGAGCGCGTAGTCGAGCAGCAGGTGCGCGGGAAGCGGGATCGAGTTGACCAGCGACGTCGGCCCGTCGGTGCTCGCGGCGACGACGAGCACCGCGACCCCGGCGATGATCGAGACCGCGACCGCCGCGTTCGCATCGAAGTGCAGGAGAAACGGCGCGGCGATGAACAGCGCTCCCGCGAGGTACTCGATGACGCCGTGCGCGAAGCGGGGAATGGGGCCTTGGCGCAGCATCTGCGCAGGACGTTAGTGAAAGAGGCGCTGGAGCCTCAGGAGCAGGCGCGGATCGCCCCAGGCCCATATCCGCCCGCGCAGGGCGAGCTGGTGGGGCTGGGCGCGCATCGACACGAGCTCGCCGAAGTCCTCCCAGCGCATCCGCAGGCGCACGGTCGGCTTGGCGATGCGTCCCGGGATCGCGGCCTTGCGGCGTCCCTCGAGCAGCAGGTACCACGGGTCCATGTCGGGGAAGTCCCACTGGATCGTCGTCCCGTGCGGGACCTCCTCGCCGCGCGCGTTGCGCGCCAGCAGGTCGAAGAAGACGCGCACGGTGTCCGCATCGCGGCCGAGCGGGCCGTTGCGCTCGCCCAGCAGGCCGGCGCGCAGCAGCGTCAGCGCCTGGCGGCCGCGCTCGCGCGGGGTGATGTCCATCGGGAACGGGAAGTGGGCGATCTCGTCCAGCGGCAGCCCGACCGCGCGCAGCCGCGCTTCGTTGGCGCGCGCGCCCTCCTCGAAGAGATCCTCCAGCGTGTAGCCGAAGCAGGTCGTGTAGCTCTCGTCCCAGCCGGGCGGGATCGGCACGCTCAGCACGTAGGGCAGGATCTCGCGGATGATGTCGACGATCGCGTCCTGCGTGCCCTGCGGATCGGCGCTGTAGAGGTCGGCGAGCAGCCGCACGCCGAAGGCGATGTGGCGCTGCTCGTCGAGGGCGATCTGGCGCATGCCCTCGCGAAAGCCCGGCATCAGGTCCAGGCGCTCCAGCGAGGTCTCGATGATGTGCTGGCCGGGCTGGGCGAGCGTCCCCTCGACGACGACGTGGTAGAGCGTCACCGCCTTGGCGAGCATCCGCGGCGAGTGGTCGCGGCGCAGCTCGCCGGCCATCTGGTCCAGGCGGCCGAACGTCTGCCGGTGACCCCACGTGAGCTCCGGCGCGGTGGACTGCAGCCCGGACGCCAGGGAGCCGTCGCCGACGCCGACGACCTCGTGCAGGAAGCGATGAAAGAAGACCGCGTGGCGCGCCTCGTCGACCTGCTGGGTCGCCAGGAAGTACTTCTGCTCCTCCAGAGGGGCGGCCTCGATGTAGGGCGAGAGGTTGTCGGCGACGGAGTCCTCGCCATGGAAGAACAGGGTGTAGAGCCAGAGCGCGCCGCGGCGCTGCTCGGGCGTGAAGCGCTCGTGCCAGTCGATGCGGTCCTGGGTGAGGTCGATCTCGGTCGCCGACCAGTTGCCGCGCTCCCAGCGCGCGTAGAGGTCGGCGTAGTCGATCTGCTCGGTCGCGGCGGGGACGATCACGGCCACGGGCGATCTCCTACGCGGTCGCAGCGAGCTTGGGCGACCGCCACGGTGCCGCCAGCCGCGACGCGAGCACGTCGCCGAGCTCGTCGATCGCCACGCGCGACTGCGTGAGCGTGTCGCGCTCGCGCAGCGTGACGGTGCGGTCCTCGAGCGTCTGGTGGTCGACCGTGACGCAGAACGGAGTGCCGATCTCGTCCTGGCGGCGGTAGCGCTTGCCGATCGAGCCGCCCTCGTCGTACTCGGTCTGCATGCGCCCGCGCAGCGCCCCGTGGATCTCGTGGGCGACCTCGGGCTGGCCGTCCTTGCGCACGAGTGGCAGCACGGCGACCTTCACCGGCGCCAGGCGCGGGTGCAGCTTGAGCACGGTGCGCTGCTCGCCGTCGATCTCCTCCTCGTCGTAGGCGTCGACGAGGAAGGCGAGCGTCGCGCGGTCGGCGCCGGCGGCCGGCTCGATGACGTGCGGGACGTAGCGCTCCTTGGTCTGCGGGTCGAAGTACTCGAGCTTCTGGCCGGAGAACTCCGAGTGCTGGGTGAGGTCGAAGTCGCCGCGGTTGGCGATCCCCTCGAGCTCGGACCAGCCGATGGGGAAGAGGTACTCGACGTCGGCGGTGCCCGACGAGTAGTGGCTCAGCTCGTCGGGGTCGTGCTCGCGCATGCGCAGGTGGTCCTCGCGCAGGCCGAGGTCCGTGTACCAGTCGTGGCGCGCGCCCTTCCAGAACTCATACCAGCGCGGGGCCTCGTCGGGCGGGACGAAGAACTCCATCTCCATCTGCTCGAACTCGCGCGTGCGGAAGACGAAGTTGCCGGGCGTGATCTCGTTGCGAAAGGACTTGCCGACCTGTGCGATGCCGAACGGCGGCTTCTTGCGGCTGAACTGCAGCACGTTCTTGAAGTTCACGAAGATGCCCTGGGCGGTCTCGGGGCGCAGGTAGACCGTGGCGCCGGAGTCCTTGACGGGCCCCATCGTCGTCTCGAACATGAGGTTGAAGTCGCGCGCCTCGGTGAGGCTGCACTGCTCGGCCTCGCCGGGATGCCTGGACGGCTTCTGCGGGCATTGCAGGTCGCCGAGGTGATCGGCGCGGAAGCGCTGCCCGCAGGTGCGGCAGTCGACCATCGGGTCGGTGAAGCCGGCCAGGTGCCCGGAGGCCTCCCAGGTGCGCGGGTGCTGGAGGATCGCGCTGTCGAGCGCCACGATGTCGTCGCGCTCCTGGACCATCGCGCGCCACCACTCGTTCTTGACGTTCGTCTTCAGCAGGACCCCGTAGTGGCCGTAGTCGTACGTCGAGCCGAGGCCCCCGTAGATCTCCGAGGAGGCGAAGATGAACCCCCGCCGTTTGCACAGGGCGACGATCTTGTCCATGGTGGCGGTGTCTGGCATCCGGGGGCATGCTAGATAATGGGGCGCGCGTGCCCTTCTACGAGTACAGACGACCCGACGGCACGATCCTCGAGGTCATGCAGAAGATGACCGACCCGCCGCTTGCCGAGGACCCCGAGACCGGCGTCCCGCTGCAGCGGGTCTTTCACCCGATAGCGGTGCACTTCAAGGGCAAGGGCTTCTACAACACCGACTACGGGACCAAGAAGCGGGCCCGCGAGAAGGCCGATCACGAGGGCGCCAAGAAGAAGTCTGACTCCGGCGACTCCTCCTCGGGTGGGGACTCCTCCTCGGGCGGGGACTCCAAGTCGGGCGACTCCTCGTCGGGCGACTCGTCGTCGACCAAGGGCGAGTCGGTCTCCAAATCCGAGCCCGCGCCGAAGCCGTCCGCGGCTTCCAAGAAGTCGTCCGACTAGCCCGCGAGGAAGCGGCTGACCGCCGCCCGCTTGCGCGCCTCGGAAACCTGCCCGTTGAACGTCCCGAGCACCTGGTTGTGCGTGCTGCCCGCGACCGACAGCGCGGCGAAGAGCCCCAGCAGCGTCGGGCCGCTCATGTCCGAGCGCAGGGCGCTCGGAACGCGCCAGGAGATGAACGGCAGGCGCAGGAGGGCGCCCGGCGACAGCAGGCGGCGGCGCATCGCGGCGATGACCTTCTGCTGGCGGTGCGCGCGGGTGAGGTCGCTCTCGTTCTTCGCGCAGTCGTTGTGGCGCGTGCGTGCGAGTGCCAGCGACTGCCTGCAGTCGATGTGGCTCTTGCCGGCCTTCAGGCGCAGCGTGTAGCCGCCGTTGCGAAAGCCGCCGTTGATGCGCGAGACGACGCAGCCGCCCTGGTAGGTGATCCCGCCCATCGCGTCGATGAGCGCGGGGAAGTCCTCGAAGCTCACGACGACGACATGGTTGACGTCGACCCCCGTGTAGGCCTCGACGGTCTTCACCGCCAGCGCGGTCCCGCCGATGGCGAACGCGGCGTTGATCTTCTGGCGCCCCGCGCCGGGGATGTCGACGACCGTGTCGCGGGCGATCGACAGCCGGCTGTTGGCGCCGCCGCCGACGCGCATGAGCATGATCGAGTCCGAGCGCCCGACGCCCGTCTGCGCGCCCGGCTCGCGCGTCTTCTTCGTGCGCTGGTCTGACCCCAGCACCAGGATGTTGTTCGCCGACCACAGCGGGTAGCCGGCGCCTCCGAGCGAGGCGTTGGCGGCGTCGGAGATGTTGCCCTGCTGGATCTGCGCGCTGACGAGGAAGACGACGGCCGACAGCAGGATCCAGCCCAGGATCGCCAGCAGCAGCCAGCGCACGACGCGCCCGGCGGTCAGCGGCCTGCGCGTGCGCCCGGACCCGCCGCCCCCGGCCGCGGCGCCGCGCAGCCGGGCGAGCTCGTCACCGCCGCCGCGGCGCGCCAGCAGCGGCTTGCGCGAGCGGTAGACGCGGTACTCGGGCTTGGCGCCCGGCTTGTCCTCGGGAGCGGGCATGCGCTCGCTACAGCAGCGCGCTGTAACTCGTCGGTGGTGCGGGCAGGGATCGCGGCATGCGCTCGCTATCGTCACTGATCGTGTCGACCGGCTGCGTCATCGGGGTCGACCTCGGTGGCACGAAGCTCTTGGCCGGCGCGGTCGATCCCGCCCTGAACGTGCACCATCGCGCCACCCGCCCGGCGCGCGGATTCGACCAGAACGGGCTGCTGGACATGATCGTCGCCGCGGTCGGCGAGGTGCGCGACGCGGTCGACGGCGCGTCGGGCAGCGTCGACGCCGTCGGCTTCGGGATCCCCTGCATGATCGACCAGGAGCGGGGCATGGCGGTCATGTCCAATCACCTCCCGATCGCCGACCTGCCGTTTCGCGACGTCATGGCGGAGCGCCTCGGGCTGCCGGTCTTCGTCGACAACGACGCCAATGCCGCGATGCTGGCGGAGTGGCGCTTCGGTGCGGCCGCCGGCGCGCGCGATGCGGCGATGCTGACCATCGGCACCGGGATCGGCGGCGGCCTCGTCGTCGGCGGCGCGCTGCAGCGCGGCAGCCAGGGCGCCGGCGCGGAGCTCGGGCACATGGTCGTGCAGGCCGACGGGCCGCCCTGCCCGGGCACCTGCCCCAATCGCGGCTGCCTGGAGGCGATGGCATCCGGCAACGCGCTCGGCCGCGAGGCGCTGCGCCTCGCCCGCGAGCGGCCCGACTCCGGGCTCGGGCGGGCGCTGGCCGAAGGCAGCGACATCAGCGGCCCGCTCGTCACGGACCTCGCGCACGACGGCGACGCCGCGGCGATCGAGGCCGTGAAGACGATCGGCGGCTGGCTGGGCGTCGGCGTCTGCAACCTCGTGAACATCCTCAACCCGGATGTCGTCGTCATCGGCGGCGGCGTCATCGCGGCCGGCGAGCTGCTGCTCGAGCCGATCCGCGCCCTCGTCGCCGAGCGGGCGCTGTCGCCGGCGCGCGAGCACGTGCGGATCCTGCCTGCCCGCTTCGGAGCGGAGTCGGGCATGCTCGGTGCCGCGGCCCTGGCGCTCGGCGAGGGTTCCTAGGTGAAACCGTACGCCGCGCGGCGTCCACGGCCCGGCAGGCGGAGAGCACGGGAATTTCCCGACGCGCTCCCATCGGCATGATCTGCGCCATGGAGTCCCTCGCGCCGTGAGCGCCGGCCGCCTGATCGTCTGCCCGACCCCGATCGGCAACCTCGAGGACATCACGCTGCGCGTGCTCAGCGCGCTGCGCGACGCGAACGTCGTCGCCTGCGAGGACACGCGCCGCACGCGCGTGCTGCTCGAGCGCTACGGCGTGGCGGCCACGCTCGTCAGCTACCACGAGCACAACGAGCGCGCGCGGGCGCCGCAGCTCATCGAGCGCATGCAGCAGGGCGACAACGTCGCGCTCGTGTCCGACGCCGGGATGCCGGTCGTCAGCGACCCCGGCTTCGTGCTGGTGCGCGCCTGCGTCGCCGCGGGGTTGGCGGTCGAGGTGCTGCCCGGGCCGAGCGCGGCGCTGTCGGCGCTCGTCGCAAGCGCGCTGCCAGCCGACACCTGGCGCTTCGTCGGCTACCTGCCGCGCAAGCGCGGCGAGCTCGTGGCGCTGCTGCGCACGCCGGAGACGATCGTGGCCTTCGAGTCGCCAAACCGCGTCGCGGCGTCGCTGAAGGCCCTGGCCGAGCTGGATCCGCAGCGCCCGGTGGCGGTCTGCCGCGAGCTGACGAAGATCCACGAGGAGGTCGTGCGCGGGCTCGCCGGCGAGCTGGCGGCGCGCTATGCCGAGCAGCCCCCGCGCGGTGAGGTCGTGCTCGTGCTCGGCGGCGCGCCGGCGACCGAGCCCGAGCTCGGGCCGGCGCTGGAGGCGCTGCGCGCGCTCGTCGAGGCCGGCGCCAGGCCGCGGCCGGCGAGCTCTGTGGTCGCATCGCTGACGGGCGTGAAGGCCAACGCGCTGTACCGCGCGCTGATGGCGCCTCCGGAGGACTGATGCGCCTGTATCGCGCGCCGTTCTCCACGAATGTCGAGCGCGTGGCGCTGGCGCTGGGGCACAAGGGCGTGGAGGTCGAGTCGGTGGTCATCTCCTACGACGACCGCAGCGAGGTGGAGCGCGTCAGCGGCCAGCCGCTCGTGCCGGTGCTGATCGACGACGACGGGCTGGTGGTGTCGGACTCGATGCAGATCGTCGCCCACCTGGAGCGCCTGCACCCCCACGCGCCGCTGTATCCCGCCGATGCCGCGCGGCGCGCGGAGGTGGACGTGTTCGTCGACTGGTTCGACGGCGTGTGGAAGTTCGCGCCCAACGCCCTCGGGGCCGAGCTTTCCGGCGGCTCGCCGGACGGCCGGCGGATCGCGGGGCTGGCGGCCGAGATGGCCGCGGCACTGGATCGCTTCGAGGCGCTTTTGGACGGTCGCGAGCACCTCATGAGCGACGACTTCTCGGCCGCCGACTGCGCGGCGTTCCCGTTCTTGAAGTACGCGCTGCGGCGCGAGGCGGCCGACGACGAGCTCTTTCACCGCGTGCTGGACGACTACCAGGTGCTCGGCGACGAGCACCCGCGCCTGGCGGCGTGGATCGAGCGCGTCGGCGCGCGACCGCGCACCGGCTGCGAGGCGTAGCCTCTGCCCCGTGGACGTGTATCTGGCGATCGCAAGCAAGCGCGAGGTCCGCAGCTATGACGCGCGGCCGCTCGGCGCGGAGGCCGAGCGGCGGATCCTCGAGGCCGGCCGCGTGGCGGGC
>JAXDFS010000109.1:0-4794 GCA_034665465.1 Solirubrobacteraceae bacterium | reverse complement strand
ACCTCCTCGATTGGGGTACTGGCGGTGGCCGTCTCAGACCACCTCGATCTTCTCTGCGTAATGACATGCCGCCGCCTGGTCGCCGCCGGCACTTTCGAGCTCGGGCTCCTCTTCGACGCAGCGACGGCGTCTTCCCTCGTCCAGCGCGATGAACTTCGGACAGCGGGTGCGAAAGCGGCAGCCCGACGGCTTGTCCGACGGGCTGGGCTGGTCGCCCACCAGCAGGATCCGCACCCGCGCGCGCTCCTTGACCGGGTCCGGGATCGGGATCGCCGACAGCAGCGCCTGCGTGTAGGGGTGCGCGGGCGTGTCGTAGACGGGCGCCACGGCCCCGATCTCGGCGATCCGCCCGAGGTACATGACCGCCACGCGGTCGGCGATGTGGCGCACGACCGAGAGGTCGTGGGCGACGAAGAGGTAGCTCAGCCCCAGGCGCGCGCGCAGCTCGGCGAGCAGGTTGATGACGCCGGCGCGGATCGAGACGTCCAGCGCCGAGACCGGCTCGTCGAGCACCAGCAGCTTGGGCTCCAGCGCGAGGGCGCGCGCGATCGCGATCCGCTGGCGCTGGCCGCCGGAGAACTCGGCCGGATAGCGCTCGGCGTGGGACGGCTCGAGGCCGACGAGCTCCAGCAGCTCGCGAATGCGCCCGTCGGTGCGCTCCCGGGAGACGTCGTTGGTGCGCAGCGGCTCGGCGAGGATGTCGCTGATCGGCATCCGAGGGTCCAGCGACGCGAGCGGGTCCTGGAAGACGACCTGCAGGTCGCGGCGCACCGCGCGGCGCTTGCGCGCGTCGAGCTGCGCGACGTCCTGCCCCAGCACCACGATGCGCCCCGCCTGCGGTGCGACCAGCTCGAGCACCTGCAGCAGCGTCGTCGTCTTGCCGCAGCCCGACTCGCCCACGAGGCCGAGCGTCTCGCCCTCGCGGATGTCGAAGCTGATGCCGTCGACGGCGCGCACGGTGCCGACCTGGCGCTTGAAGACCGCGCCCTTCAGGAGCGGGTGGTGCTTGATGAGGTCCTCGGTGAGCAGGACGATCGGGCGGTCGGCGCGCGCGATGCCCGCCGCGACCGGCTCGAGCAGGTCCGGGACCGGGAAGACGTCGGCGGGATCGAAGCCCCCGCGCTCGATCTCCTCGGCGCGGTGACAGGCAGCCAGCTGGGGGCGGCCGCCGACGGGGGCCAGGGCGGGCTCCTCGTCGCGGCAGCGGTCGAAGACGAGCGGGCAGCGCGGTGCGAACGGGCAGCCGGGCGGGAGCCCGGCCAGGGAGGGGGGAGCGCCGGAGATCGGCACCAGCGCGCGATTGCCCGCGGAGTCCAGGCGCGGGATCGAGCCCAGCAGGCCCATCGTGTAGGGCATGCGCGGGCGCTGGTAGACGTCGTCGACGCGCCCGGACTCGACGATCCGCCCGGCGTACATGACCGCCACGCGGTCGGCGAAGCCCGCGATGACGCCGAGGTCGTGGGTGATCATCACGATCGCCGCGCCCGTCACCTCGCGCGCGGTTCGCAGCACCTCGAGCACCTGGGCCTGGATCGTGACGTCCAGGGCGGTCGTGGGCTCGTCGGCCACGATCACGTCGGGGTGGTTGGCGATCGCCATCGCGATCATCACCCGCTGGCGCATGCCGCCGGAGAACTCGTGCGGGAAGGCCCGCGCGCGCTCCTTCGCCCGGGGGATGCCGACGAGCTCCAGCAGCTCGGCGGCGCGGGCGTGCGCGGCCTCCTTGGAGACGTCGTTGTGCACGCGCACGGCCTCGGCGATCTGGTCGCCGATCGTGTAGACGGGGGTCAGCGCCGACAGCGGGTCCTGGAAGACCATCGCGATCGAGTTGCCGCGCACGCCGGAGAGGGCGGCGTCGTCGAGGCCGATGAGCTCGCGGCCGTTGAGCTTCACCGAGCCGCGCACCTCGGCGCTGCGGGGCAGCAGGCCCATGATCGCCTGCGCGGAGGCCGACTTGCCCGAGCCCGACTCGCCCACGATCCCGAGCACCTCGCCGCGCGCGAGCTCGTAGCCCAGTCCGCGCACCGCGCGCACCTTGGCGCCGAACGTCACGTGCAGGTCCGCCACCTGCAGGACGATGTCGTTCGTCACCTCGACCTCGAGGACGGGTCCATCGCGTCGCGCAGGCCGTCGCCGACGAGGTTCACGGCCAGCACGATGATCACGAGCAGCCCGCCCGCGAAGGCGAACAGCCACGGGTACGTCGCCGCGGAGGTCGTGCCGTCGGCGATGATCGTGCCCAGCGAGACGTCGGGCGGCTGGACGCCGAAGCCGAAGTACGACAGCCCCGTCTCGGAGATGATCGCCGCGCTGACGTTGATCGTCGCGTCGATGATCAGCAGCGAGGAGATGTTCGGCAGGATGTGGCGGAAGATGATCGTGTGGGCGGGCACGCCCATGTAGCGCGCGGCCATCACGTACTCGCGCTCGCGCAGCGAGATCGTCATGCCGCGGACGATCCGCGCGGTGACCATCCACAGGAATGCCGCCAGCAGCACGACGAAGATCAGCCAGGTGCGCCCGCGGAAGGTCGGCGAGAGGATCGCGACGATGAGGAAGGACGGGAGCACCAGCAGCAGGTCGACGACCCACATCAGCACGCGCTCCACCCAGCCGCCGAAGTAGCCGGCGAACGAGCCGACGAGCGCCGCGATGCCGGTCGAGAACAGCGCTACGAGCAGGCCGATGATGAGCGACTTCTGCATCCCGCGCAGCGTCAGCGCGTAGACGTCGGCGCCGGTCTGCGTCGTGCCGAACCAGTGCGTGGCCGATGGGCTCTGCAGGAAGGCGTTGAAGTCCTTGTCGGTGTAGCTCCACTTCGACATGTACGGCCCGACGAAGGCCAGCACGAAGAGGAAGACGAGCACTCCGAGCCCCACGACGGCAAGCCGGTGGCGCAAGAAGCGCCGCACGACGATGCCCCAGCGCCCGGGGACCCGCGTCTCGTCCAGCGGCGACGGGCCTGTGCCGTCGGCGGGCAGGATCGTGGCCATCGCATCGCTGGGTACCGACATGCTCAGCGAATCCTGATGCGCGGGTCAAGGATGGCGTAGGCCACGTCCGACAGCAGGCCGGCTACGAGCACCAGCACGGCGACGAAGCAGCTCACGGCGGCGACCGCGTTGACGTCCTGGCGGCTGACGGAATCCACGAACCACTCGCCCATCCCGTGCCACGAGAAGATCTTCTCGGTGAACGTCGCGCCGACGAGCAGCAGCCCGAAGTCGTAGGCGAAGAAGGTCACCGCGGGGATCAGGGCGGTGCGCAGCGCATGCTTGGTCAGCGCCGTGCGCCGTCGCAGGCCCTTGGCCTGCGCCGTTCGCACGTAGTCGGCGCCCAGGACGTCGAGCATCGAGTTGCGCTGATAGCGGCTGTAGATGGCGATCTGCCCGAGGATGAGCGTGAGGCTCGGCACGATCAGGTGCTGGACGCGGTCGCCGAGGTGTGTCCAGAAGCCGCCCTGAAGGCCGGGTGTGAACTCGCCGGTGTAGAGGAGGAAGTTGTGGCCGATCGTGTTGTTGAAGCCGACAGCCGAGATCTGCAGCAGGATCGCCAGCACGAACACGGGCGTCGCGAGGATGACGAACGAGCTCATCGTGACCGCCTGGTCGCTGAAGCGGTACTGGCGGATGGCGCCCCACGCCCCCGCCACCACCCCCAGGACGCTGCCGATGATCGTGGCCAGCAGCAGCAGCCGCAGGCTCACGCCGATGCGCCGCCCGAGCTCGGCGTTGACCGAGATGCCGTCCCACGTCCGCCCGAAGTTGCCGTGGAGGACGTCGCCGGCCCAGCGCTGGTAGCGCTTGAGGACCGGCGTCTTGTCGTTGAGGTTGAGCTCGTTGAGCTTCTGATCGATCACGCGCTGCGGCGGCGGCGGGTTGCGTCCCTCGAAGTTCGCCCGCGGGTTGAGGCTGACCGCCGCCAGCATGAACGCCAGGCTCGTGGCGATGGCGACGAGGATCACGGAGTTTGCGAGCCGTCGCAGGAGGAACTTCAGCATCCGGACTGCACGATTGCACGAGTTGGGGTTCCCGGTGCCAGATCATGGAAAATTGCGGCGCGGCCGTCTGAAACCGGCGGGAGCAGGTCCGTTGCGGTCACACGGGGCGCTGGGACAGCACGCGGCGCACGACGCGCATGGCGTTGCCGCAGAGAATCGCGTCGGCGTCGTCCGGGAAGGCGTCGCGCAGCGGCCGCTCGAGCGCCGCGAGGTCCTCGGACGCCTCGATGGCGCTCATCGTCGGCTTGATGAAGCCGTCGAGGTCCGAGCCGATGCCGGTGAACGCATTCGAGCCCGTGATCGAGTGGATCTCGCGCACGTGGGCCTCGATCGTCGCAGCCGTGTGGGCGATGCCGTCGCCGTCGCCGAGACCGTCCTGGAGCTGGTGGCGCGCGAGGATCAGGCCGATGACGCCGTCGCGCCGCGCGATCTGCTCGATCGTGTGGCGGTCGAGCATGTACGCCTGGTTGCCGAAGCGGTAGCCGGCGTGCGAGGCGATGACCGGGAAGTTCGCGGGATCGGCGTCGTGCTCGCGGTCGAGCTCGTCGAGGAGCGCGAAGGTCTCGGAGAGCGCGTCGGCGCGCATGTGGCTGACGTCGACGAGGATCCGTTGCTCGTACATCGCGCGCACCGCGGCGCGGCCGAGGTGCGTCAGGCCCTTGCGGGGCTGGCAGAAGATGCGGTTGTAGAGGGCGTCGGGGAGAAACGGCAGCGCCGGGGCGTTGGTGGCGATGCCGCGGTAGAAGAGGTGCGCCAGCGTGATGTAGGCGACGCCGCGGCGCGCGAGCTCGGCG
>JAXDFS010000108.1:0-7892 GCA_034665465.1 Solirubrobacteraceae bacterium | reverse complement strand
CGAGAAGTCCATCACGCGCAGGTGCGACAGCACGCGCTTGGTGAGATACAGCGTCCGCAGGACGAGCCCGAGCCGCGGGTAGAGCTTCTGCGGCTCGTTGCTCGCGCGGATGTGGCCCATCAGCCGGTTCCACAGCCAGGGCGGCGGGCGCCAGATGGCGATGAGGTAGAGCATGAGGTTCGCCGCGCGCGGCGGGATCGCGAGGTAGCTGTCGTCGATCTCCTCGAGATCGACGCCGCGCTCCTCCATCGCCGCGGCCAGGCCCGTGTTCGGGATGACCTTCAGCGAGTAGATGAACAGCGTGTACGGGCGGTCCATCATGTACAGCAGCTGCAGCGTGGACTTCACGTCATCCCGGGTCTCGATCGGGTTGTCCATGATGATGTCGTAGGCCGAGGGGATGTGGTACTTCGGCGCAAACGACGCGATGACCTCGCCCGCCTTGAGGATCTTCTCCGGCGGGGTCGGGCGCTTGTAGAAGTCCAGCATGTTCTTCGAGCCCGACTGGATCCCCATCCGGACGCGGTTCATGCCGGCCCACGAGAGCAGCTCGAACTTGTCCTGGCGGACGTAGTTGGGGATCACGCCGTAGACGGCGAAGGGCAGCTTGAGCTCGTCGTGCCAGAGCTCGGCGAACTCCTCGAGCTGGCCGTAGGGGATCGCCATGAACGAGTCGTCGTGGAAGGACACCTGGCTGAGGTGCGGGAAGCGCGCCCGGGCGTCCTTGACCTGGTCGACCATGTAGCGCGCGCTCGGGTGGCGGATGCGCTTGTACTTGGCGTCGTTGGCGATGAACTTCGTGTTGCCGCAGTACGAGCAGTGAAACGGGCAGCCGATCGACCACAGGGTCGTGTAGCCGAGCCCGTCGTTGATGAGGTAGTCCTCGACGCCCATCTTCACGAAGCCCCTGCCGGGCAGGTAGATCTTCTCGCTCTCGACCCCGTACTGCGGGAATGGCAGCTGCTCCATCTGCTGCACGGTCATGAGCGGCAGGAAGTGGTTCTTGATGAGCTGGTCGCCGTTGCCGCTGCCGTTGCCGTCGGGCTTGAACCAGAAGTTCTTGGTGTCCGTGTAGTCGCGCTCGTCCTTGAACGCGTCGAAGAACTCCTCGAAGGCGAACTCGCCCTCACCGGTGCAGATCGCGTTGACGTCGGAGAGGATCGCGTCCTCCGGCTGGATGATCGGGTGGATGCCGCCCCAGATCATGTAGACGGACGGGTTGAGCTCGCGGATGCGCTTGATGACCCGGCGCGTGAGGTCGGAGTAGCCGGTCATCGACGAGAAGCCGATGAGGTCGCTGTCGGCCAGGCCCTGCGCCATCTCGTCGACCTGCTCGTCACCGATGACGGCCTTGTCGCCCATCCCGCGGACGGCGGTCTTCACGCTGCGATAGCGCTCCGTCGAGATGTAGCAGGACTCGGTCCCGGGCTGGATCTGGGCGACGTAGGCCGCCATCTTGCGAAAGCCGCAAGATGTGATCCCGTCCTCCAGGCAGACCATCCGTGTGCGCATGAGTTGTCCCCCAACCGTCGGGGGCACGCAGCGTAGCGACCGTGCCGGGCGGGCGCGACTGAGCGGACGACTAGGCCATGGCCGCCGGGCGGCGGGTCAGCGCCCGTAGCGCTCGCGCGCCAGGACGAGCTGCTCGGGCAGCGCGATGCGCGGCGGCGGCGAGGGATCGGCGACGACCGACACCGTCTCGGCGACGGAGAACGTCACGGTGGACGCCCGCCCGTCGTCGCCGGTGACCGTCACCTCCGCGTCGGAGTGGGCGGTGAGCGTGCCCTTCATCCCCGGCTCGACGCCGGCGTCCTTGAGGTAGTGCAGCAGGTCCTCGGCCTCGTTCTCGAAGCGCAGGATCATGACGTTCGCGCCCTCCTGCACGTCTGCGAGCGGCACGCCCTCGATGCGGGCGGCGCCCGCGATCGGGTGGCCGTGCGGGCAGGTCTTGGCATCGCCGATCGCGGCGAGCATCCGCGCCTCGAGGACCGGGCTCATCGCGTGCTCGAGGCGCTCGGCCTCCTCGTGCACCTCGTCCCAGGGGATGCCCAGCACGTCGGTGAGGAAGCGCTCGATGAGCCGGTGGCGGCGCACGACGCCCTCGGCATGGTCCAGGCCGCTGGCGGTGAAGCTGATCGCCTTGTTGCCGCCGCGGGTGATGTAGCCGTCGCGCTCGAGGCGGCCGATCATCTCGTGGACCGTCGGCGCCGACAGCTGCATCGCGCGCGCCATGTTCGCGCCGGTCAGCGGCAGCTTGGCCTCCTGCAGCCAGAACAGCGTCTGGAGGTACTCCTCCTCGGCGACGGTGGCTTGGTCGTTGGCCATCGGCGATCGATCCTACCGGCCGGGCGAGCAGCCCCGAGGACGCAGGGCTAGCATCGCGCCGACGTGCAGATCGGATCTGGCACCCGTGCGATCGTGACCGGCGCCTCGCGCGGGATCGGGCGCGCGCTGGCGCAGGCCCTCGCGGCCCGCGGCGCGACCGTCGGCCTGGCCGCGCGCTCGACCCCGAGGCTCGAGGCGCTCGCGGCCGAGCTGCCCGGCACGCACCATCCGCTGACGTGCGACGTCGCGCTGCCGGCCTCGATCGCGACCGCGATCGAGGACTTCATCGCAGCGACCGGAGGACTGGAGCTGCTGGTCGCCAACGCCGGCATCGCGCACTACGAGCCGATCGCCGAGCAGAGCCTGCAGAAGATCGAGGACATGACGAGCGTCAACTGGCTGGGCACGGTCTACACCGTCAAGGCCGCGCTGCCGTTCCTGCTCGAACAGCGCCGCGGGCACATCGTGGTCATGTCCTCCGGCGCCGCGCTGCGGTCGTTTCCCGGCGCGGCCGCCTACAGCGCGACCAAGGCGGCGCAGCGCATGTTCGCCGAGGCGCTGCGCCACGAGCTCGCGGGCACCGGCGTGTCGCTGACGACGATCTATCCGGGCGAGATCCGCACCTCGCTGCACGACCACGAGCGCGAGCGGATGCCCGAGTGGTATCGGGGCGGCCCCGACGCGGCCCCGCCCGAAGAGCTCTCCGAGCTGATCGTCAAGGCGATCGAGCAGGACGCGCGCAGCGTGCACTACCGCTCGGCGGTCAAGCACATGGGCATGCTGCACGGCCTCTCCCCGCGCGCCGCCGACAGGATGCTGCGCCGCCTGCGCGGCAGGACCGCGGCGCCGCGGCGCGACTAGGACGGTGCGGTCGCGCCCCTCGCGCCTGCCGCGGGTCACGTTCCCGCTCGCCGTCTGCGCGGCGGCTCGGTGCGCAGGATCTCGGCGAGCGCGTCCAGGCGCCGCTCTGCGAAGGTCATGAACGCGCGCGTGGCCGGCGAGAGGGCAGCGCCGCGGCGCCACGTGAACGCGAAGGTCTCATACAGCGGCTCGGAGAACGGGACCCATCCGAGGCGGCGCGTGTCGAGCCGGCGCAGCATCCCGCGCGCGGCGATCGTGTCCCCGAGGCCGCGCGCCGCGAGCTCCAGCGCGACCTCGACGTCCTCGACGTCGATCTGCGGCTCGATCGTGACGCCGGCGCGCTGGGCGAGCTCGCGCAGCTGGCGGCGCGTCGGATCCTCGCTGCCCCAGCTGGCCTCGGAGAGGATCAACGGCGCGGTCGCCAGGCGCCTGATCGTCATGGCGCGCGACAGGCGCTCGGGGTCGGCGGAGACGTAGAGGATCTCGTCGCGCATCGCCGGGCGCACCGCCAGCCCGCGATCGTCGATCGGCAGGACGACGAGCCCGGCCTCCAACGCTCCGGACTGGATCGCCTCGACGGTCTCCGACGAGTTCTGGCCGACGATGCGCACGCGCACGGCGGGGTGGCTGCGGCGGAAGTCCTCGACGAGATCGGTGCCGAGGTAGGAGCGCGCCGTGCCGAACGTGCCGAAGACGGCGGTGCCGCCGCGCAGCTCGCGCACCGCGCCGACGGACTCGCGGGCGGCCTCGGCTGCGGCGAGCGCGGCCTCTGCGTGCGGGCGCAGCGTGCGCCCGGCCTCGGTCGGGACGAGCCCGCGCCCCACGCGCTGAAACAGCGTCACGCCGAGCTCGGCCTCCAGGCGGCGCACCTGCTCCGACAGCGACGGCTGCGCCAGGTGCAGCGACTGCGCGGCGGCGCTGAAGGAGCCGTGCTCGAACGCGGCCAGCACGTACTGAAGCTGCTGGAGTGTCATAGGCGTTTCCTTGAGGTGATCAAGACAATCAAGGCTACCGCTAGAGGCAGCCAGCGGCGATCATCTTGTTTGTGCCGACTTCCCTCCTCAGCCAGCGCCGCCGCGGCATCGTGCTGTGCCTCGTGTCGGCCTGTGGGTTCGGCCTCATGGCGATCTTCGCCAAGGAGGCCTACCTGGCCGGCCTCGGCGTCACGTCGCTGCTCGCCGCCCGCTTCGTGCTCGCGGCGGCGCTGTTCTGGGCGATCGTCGCGCTGCGCCCCGCCACGCGCCCGCCCCGGCGCCTCGTCGTCGGCTGCCTGGCCCTCGGCTGCGTCGGCTACGCCGCGCAGGCGGGCTTCTTCTTCAGCGCGCTGCAGCACATCGACGCGTCGCTGACGTCGCTGCTGCTCTACGTGTACCCCGCGCTCGTGTTCTGTGCGGCGGTGGCGCTCGGCCGCGAGCGCGTCGATCCCTGGAAGGCCGGCGCGCTGGTGCTCGCCAGCGCCGGGGCGGCGCTCGTCCTGCTCGGCGGCGGCACCGGCGGCCTGCAGCTCACCGGCGTCCTGCTGGCGCTGGCCGCCGCCGCGACCTACGCGACCTACATCCTCGTCACCGAGACGATCGTCAGGCGCGTGGACCCCTTCCTGCTCGGCGCCCTCGTCACGACCGGCGCGGCCGCGACGTTCCTCGTCGCCGGCGGCGCGAGCGGCTCGCTGCAGTTCACCGCCGGCGGATGGATCTGGATCGCCGCCCTCGCCGTGCTGTCGACGATCCTGCCGATCGTGACGTTCATGCTCGGCATGAAGCGCGTCGGCGCCTCGACGGCCTCGATCGTGTCCACGGTCGAGCCGGTTGTCACCGTCGGGCTCGCGGTCGTCCTCTTCGGCGATGCCCTCGGCCCGCTGCAGGTGCTCGGCGGAGCGCTCGTGCTGAGCGCCGTCGTCGCGCTGCAGTCGCGGGGGCTGCGCTCCATTACCGTACGCCGGCGTGTCCCTGCCGCTCACGCCACCGCTGCCGCCCCAGCTCGCACGCCCGCGCGCGAAGCTGCCTGACGGCGAGGGCTGGGCCTACGAGCCCAAGTGGGACGGGTTTCGCGCGATCGTCTTCGTCGACGGCGACGACGCCTACCTGCAGTCGCGCAACGGCAAGCCGCTGTCGCGCTACTTCCCCGAGCTGAGCTTTCCGCCCGGCCGCTACGTGATCGACGGCGAGATCGTCGCGGCCTCGTTCGACACGCTCGGCCAGCGCATCCACCCCGCGGCCTCGCGGATCGAGCGCCTCTCCAAGGAGACGCCGGCGCGCTTCGTCGCCTTCGACGCGCTCGCGCTCGGCGACGACGTCCTGCTCGAGCGCACCTACGAGCAGCGGCGCGCGATCCTCGAGACGATCGACGGCCTCGAGCTGACGCCGGTCGTGCGGACCGCCGCCGAGGCCGAGTGCTGGCTGCGCGAGGAGGAGGGCGTCATCGCCAAGGAGCTCGCCTGCCCCTACATGCCCGGCGAGCGCAAGGGGATGGTGAAGGTCAAGCGCGTGCGCACGATCGACGCCGTCGTGATGGGCTGGCGGCCGGGCAAGGAGGAGGGCACGGTCGGGGCGATCATCCTCGGCCTCTACGGGCCGGACGGCCGCATCCACGAGGTCGGCCACTCCAGCGGCTTCACCGCGAAGCGCAAGCGCGAGCTCGTCGCCGAGCTCGCGCCGTACGAGACCGGCGAGCGCGGCAGCGGCGAGCCCTCGCGCTGGACACACGGGCGCGACCTCGAGTGGGTCGGACTGCGCCCCGAGCTCGTCGTCGAGGTGACCTTCGACCACGTGAGCGACGGGCGCATCCGCCACGGCACGAAGGTCGTGCGCTGGCGCGACGACAAGCCTCCCCGGGAATGCCTCGTCGAGCAGCTCGACCAGTAGGAAGAAGTCTGGGGTGGGTCCCTAGTGCGCCGCGCCCGTTGCTCGGCGACGATGCGCGCGTCGCACGGATCGCACCCGTTCCCAGTGTCCGGGCGCTTCACGGCTGAAGCACGGATCTTTCCCCTCATAGGCAGCCACCCACCCGCCGGCACGGCTTGCGCCGCGGGTGGGGCCTATGGGCTATGAGCGCGTCGCCGTCACGAGCGCGACGCCGTGGCGCTCGCGCGACGGCGCGCCGAGCTGCCAGGTGAGCCGGTCGATGCGCCCGGCGCGCAGCGACGTCCGCACGGTCCACCCGCGCAGCAGCTGCGCGACTCCCTGCTCGTCGTAGACGCGCTGGAAGTCGTCGACGGACGCCTGTGCGGCGAAGGGCACGGTCAGCACGAGCAGGCCGCCGGGCGCGACGAGCTCGCGCAGGCGCGCCATCGCCGCGAGGTCGAGGCGCTCGTCCGTGGCATCGAGCCCATAGTGCTCGAGGCCGAAGTGCTCGACGGCGCTGAGCACGACGGCGGCGTCGAAGGGCTCGCCCTCGGCCGGCAGCTCGTCCAGCCGGCAGGCCGCATGGCGCAGGTTGGGGTGCGCCAGCGGGTGCGCGCGCGGGTCGACGATCGTGACGTCGTGGCCGAGCGTCGCCAGCGACAGGCCGACCGTGCTCTCGCTGCCGCCCACGTCGAGGATCCGCGCCGGCGCAGCGAGCCCGGCGATCGCGCCGAAGACGAACGGGTGCTCGACGATGCGCTCGTTGACGAGCAGGACCTCGACGGCCCCGGCGTCGTGGTGCACCGGCACCGGCGGGTTGAACCACAGGCCCGCCTGCGAGGCGTAGCCCTCGGGGCCGGTCGCCCAGTTCAAGTAGGCGGCTCGGTGCGCGTCGAGCTCGGCGAGGTCGCCGCCGGGCGTCGGCACGTCGCGCCAGCCGAGGCCGGCGAGCATGTCGCGGCCCATGCGGTCGAGGTCGTCGAGGCGGTCGTGCACGGTGGGCCGCGCGAGGTCCTGGCTGCCGAGGCGGGCGTCGATCTCGTGGACCGTCATGTGCACGCGCGGGTCCAGCGCGCGACGCAGCGGCCAGCCCAGCAGCCGCTTCAGCGCACTCATGGGTCCTTCTTGGCCTTCGAGGGCTGCACGCGCCGCGGCTCGCCCGGCTGCTTGGCGAAGTTCGGCGGCCACGGTGCGTCGCCGAGCCCGCCCTCCTCGTCGCGGCGGGCGAGGTCCAGCAGGCCGTCGAGGCGGCCGGCGTGCTCGTCGATGTCGGCCGAGGGGTCGCCGTGCTCGGCGACGCGGGCCGGGACCGTGTCCAGGCGCAGCTCCAGCGGCTCGACGTCGGGCACCTCGTCCCAGCGCAGCGGCGTGGAGACCATCGCGTCGGGGACCGGGCGCACGGAGTAGGCGCTGGCGACGGTCCGGTCGCGCGCGTTCTGGTTGTAGTCGAGGAACACGCCCTGGCGCTCCTCCTTCCACCACTTGCTCGTCGCCCTGCCCGGCAGCCGGCGCTCGATCTCGCGCGCCAGCGCGAGCGCCGCGCGGCGGACCTCGGTGAACGTCCATTCCGGCTCGATGCGGACGTTGACGTGCATCCCGCGCGAGCCCGACGTCTTCGGGTAGCCGCGCAGGCTCATCTCGGTCAGCAGCTCGTCGACGGCGAGGGCGACCTTGCGGATGTCGTCCCAGGGTACGCCCGGCGTCGGGTCGAGGTCGATGCGCAGCTCGTCGGGGTGATCGAGGTCGGCGCGGCGCACGGGCCAGGGGTTCCAGTCGATGTTGCCGAGGTTCACGGCCCAGATGAGATGAGCGGGGTCGTTGGGCACGAGCTCGGTCGCGCTGCGGCCCGAGGGGAAGGACACCGTT
>JAXDFS010000107.1:0-3877 GCA_034665465.1 Solirubrobacteraceae bacterium | reverse complement strand
GGGTGAACAGCTCGGGCGGCACCAGGCCGCCGCCCGCGCGCGCATCGCGATGGCGCGTGAGCCGGTAGACGAGGCCCTTCGGCACGTCCTTGATGACCGCGAAGCCGCCCGCGCTGTCGCCGTAGAGCGTCGAATAGCCGACCGACATCTCCGACTTGTTGCCGGTCGTCAGCACGAGCCAGCCGAACTTGTTCGACAGCGCCATCAGCAGGTTGCCGCGGATGCGCGCCTGCAGGTTCTCCTCGGTGAGGTCCTCCTCGCGGCCGGCGAACACGTCGCCCAGCGCCTCCTCGTAGGAGCTCATCATCGGCGCGATCGGCAGCTCGAGCAGCTCGACGCCCAGGTTCGCCGCCAGAACCTCGGCGTCGCTGCGCGTCCCCGCCGACGAGTACGGCGAGGGCATCGTCACGGCCGTCACGCAATCGACCCCCAGGGCGTCGGCGGCGATCAGCACCACGAGCGTCGAGTCGATCCCGCCGCTGAGCCCGAGCACCGCATGCTCGAAGCCGTTCTTGCGCGCGTAGTCGCGCGTGCCGAGCACGAGCGCCTCGTAGACCTCCGCATCGGCGTCCAGCAACGGGGCCACCGAGGGCCGGGCCGCCTCCGGTGCGCCGTCACGGAGGCCGACCTCGAACGAGCCGAGCCGGTCGACGCTGCCGTGGGCCGCGGCGGCGGGCGCGCGCCGGCGGGTGTCGCGCAGGCGCGCCGACCCCGCGATCAGCGGGTCGACGTCGGCGACGAGCAGCGCCTCCTCGAACTGGGGGGCGCGGGCGATGACCGTCCCCTCGTGGTCGACGACGACCGAGTCGCCGTCGAAGACGAGCTCGTCCTGACCGCCGACGAGCGCGCAGAAGGCGACGATCGCCAGGTCGTCGCGCGCGCGCTGGGCGAGCATCCGCTCGCGCGCCGCGCTCTTGCCCGCGTGGTAGGGCGAGGCGGACAGGTTGACGATGATCCGCGCACCCGCCAGCGCCTCGTCCGACAGCGGCGGCCCGGGCTGCCAGATGTCCTCGCAGATCGTCAGCCCGACCGTCACGCCGTCGATCTCGATCGTCGCCCCGCGGTCGCCGGGCTGGAAGTAGCGCAGCTCGTCGAAGACGCCGTAGTTGGGCAGGTGGACCTTGCGGTAGACGGCGGCGATCGCGCCGTCGGCCAGGACCGCGGCGGCGTTGTGGACGTCCTCGGCCCGCTCGGGGTAGCCGACGATCGCGACGATCCCCTCGGTGCCCGCGGCGATCCGCTCCAGCGCCGCGCGGGTGTCGGCGAGGAAGTGCTCCTTGAGCAGCAGGTCCTCGGGCGGATAGCCGGTCAGGGCGAGCTCGGGGAAGACGACGAGCTGCGCGCCGGCCTCGCGCGCGGCGGCGATCTGCCCGGCGATCTTCGCCTCGTTGCCGGGGACGTCGCCGACGACGGAGTTCATCTGCGCCAGCGCGAGGCGCAGTGGCCGTGCGAGCGTCATGCCGGATGGCGCCCGAGCCAGTACTCGGCGAACGCGCGCAGCGCCGGGTCGCCCGGATCGCCGGCCTCGAGGCGGCGGGCGGAGGTGACGGCCGTGACCGCGACCCTCAGCCCCGGCCGGCGCTGCAGGATCACGGCCTGGCCGGCTGCCACGAGCGCGGGATCGGGCGGGCCGCCGATGTCCGCCGCGAGCGCGCGCAGCCGGCTCGTGAGGCGCTCGTCGCTGTAGAGCAGCACCACGTTGCCCGCGGCGACCTTCGGGCTCGCATTCGTGGCGCGCGGCGCGCCGGGCCCGCCCGAGGGCTTGACGGTCGCGTCGTCGCGCGCGGCGAGCACGGCGCCTACGACGGCAACGGCGCCGACCGCGGCGACCACGACGACGAGCGCCGTGACCAGCTTGCGCGCCATCAGCTGCGACCCGACACCGGCGAGCGGCCGGACGCGCGGCGGCGCCCCGAGGCCGCCCGCCGCGGCACCGACGCCCCCGCGGCGAGCGCGTCGATCGAGGCGCGCAGGGCGGCGGCGAGGACGTCCAGGTCGGCGACCGCGTCGTAGTCGGCCAGCAGGCCGAACCCGAGTTGCCCGTCATAGCTCGTGACCGCGATCCCGAGCGCCTGGCGGTCGGCCAGCGGCAGCACGGGGTACAGCGCCCGCAGCCGCCGCCCGAGCAGGTACAGCGGCACCTGGGGGCCGGGCACGTTGGTGACCACGACGTTGAACGAGCGCTGACGCTGCTGCAGCCGCGCGGCCTGGCTGAGGATCGTCGGCGACGCGAAGCCCGCGATCTCGGTCAGCGTCCGCGCGCCGATCGCCTGGCTTGACTGCTCCTGGGCGGCGACCGCCTCGCGGATCGCCCCGAACTGCGCCACGGGATCCTCGACGCCGACCGGCAACGGCACCCACATCGGCGCGACCTCGTTGCCCAGCGCGCCCTGGTCGGCCTCGGCGCGCACCGAGATCGGGACCAGCGCCTTGAGCACGAGCTCGCGCGTGTCGACGCCGCGATGGCGCAGGAAGCGCCCGAGCGCGCCGGCGACGACCGCCAGCACGGCGTCGTTGACGGTTCCGCCGAGGGCGTCCTTGATGCCCTGCAGCTCGGCGAGCTGTGCGTCGACCCAGGTGTAGCGGCGATGCGCGCCGGTCGGCACGTTCAGCGGCGTGGGCGGGGCCGGGGTCAGGCCCGCGAAGGCGAGCGCCCCGGTCGACTGCAGCCGGTCGCGCGCGCTGCGGGCGACCTCGCGCGGCGTACGCACGAACGCGCGGGCGGTGCGGGCGAGCTCGTGCGGGTGCAGCGCGCGCTCGACCAGCGCATCGGAGAGCAGCTGCGCGCTCGTCGGCAGCGGCCGCGCCGCCCAGACCCGCCGCGGCGCGGGCGGCGGGGCGGCGTCGGGCTCGGTGTCGAAGAGGACCGTGGTGATGTCGACGGCCGAGATCCCGTCGACCAGCGCGTGATGGCTCTTGGCGATGAGCGCGAAGCCGCCTCCGGACAGGCCGTCGACGAGCAGCAGCTCCCACAGCGGCTTCGTGCGATCCAGGCGCTGTGCGAAGACGCGGCCGGCGAGGACCTTCAGCTGCTCCTCGCTGCCGGGGGCCGGCAGCCCGGCGTGGCGCAGGTGGTAGCGCAGGTTGAAGTGCGGGTCGTCGACCCACACCGGCCGGCCCTGGTCCAGCGGGACCTCCGCCAGGCGCTGGCGAAAGCGCGGCACGAGGTGCAGGCGGTTCTCGATGTGCGCGAGCAGCTCGTCGTAGGGCGGCGTCGGCCCGTCGAAGACCGTCACGGAGGCGACGTGCAGGCGCGCGCCCGCCTTCTCCAGATGCAGGAAGGATGCGTCGAGTGCCGAGAGGCGGTGTCCGCGGGCCATGCGGCGATTGTTCCATGGGCGCGCGGCGGCAGACCACGATGCCCGCGCGCGAGCGCTCCGGCGCGCCCGTCATCGTGTACGCAATGGCGCCAATCGCGCATCTCGACATCGACGCGTTCTATGCGAGCGTCGAGCTGCTGCGCCGCCCCGAGCTGCGCGGCCTGCCGGTCATCGTGTCGGGCAGCGGGCCGCGCTCGGTCGTCACCACCGCGTCCTACGAGGCGCGGCGCTTCGGGATCGGCTCGGCGATGCCGACGGCGCGGGCGCGGCGGCTGTGCCCCGAGGCGATCATCGTGCCGCCGGACTTCAACGCCTACCGCGACGCGTCGCGCACGGTCATGGCCCGCATCCGGGCGGAGGTCGAGCGCGTCGAGGTCGTCGGCCTCGACGAGGCCTATCTGGACCTCGACGGCTTCGTCGCGCCGCGCGCGGCGATGCGCCGGCTCGTGGGCGAGCTGCGCGAGGAGACCGGCCTGGACTGCTCGGTCGGCATCGGGCCCAACCGGCTCGTCGCGAAGGTCGCCTCCGACGCCGAGAAGCCGCGCGGCTTCGTCTGC
>JAXDFS010000106.1:0-3029 GCA_034665465.1 Solirubrobacteraceae bacterium | reverse complement strand
CCCGACCTCGGGCGCACCATGACGATCGGCCTTGGGGCGGCCGCCGCCGAGCGGCCCGCCGCGCGTGCGCCCGCGCCGCCCGCCGCCGACATGGCGTTCCCGGCGGCCCTGGCGATCGCCGAGCGCGAGACGCCGTTCGTCGGGCGCCGCCAGGTCGTCGACCGCCTCGCCCGGCGCTTGGCGCGGGTACGCGACGGCGAGCGCCAGTTCGTCGTGCTCTCGGGCGAGCCGGGCGTCGGCAAGACGCGCCTCGCCGGCGAGTTCGCGCGTCGCTGCCACGAGGAGGGCGCCGTCGTGCTCTACGGGCGCTCCAACGAGGAGTCGATCGTGCCCTACGAGCCGTTCATCGGCGCGATCGGGCACTACCTCGCGCACTACGACTCGACTGCGCTGGCCCGCGAGCTCGACCCTGAGCTGGGCGAGCTCGGCCGCTTCATCCCGGGCCTGCGCAGGGACGTGTCCACGCTCGTCGAGCCGCTCGCCGTCGAGCCCGACGCGCGCCGCTACCGCCTGTTCGAGGCCGTCACGCGCGTGCTGGCGTTCATCGCCGCGGAGCGCCCCGTCGTGCTGATCCTCGACGACCTGCACTGGGCCGACACCTCGACGGCGGTGCTCCTGCGCCACGTCGTCCAGCAGCTGCACGAGGCGCAGCTGCTGCTGCTCGGCACGATGCGCGACGTCGAGGCCTGCCGCGCGGACGACCTCGTGCAGCTGCTCGCCCGCCTGGGCCCCGAGCCCTCGTTCGAGCGCATCTCGCTCGCCGGACTGGACGCCGCGGAGACGGCGGCGCTCGTCTCCGCGCACAGGATCGGCGAGCCGACCGCCGAGTTCGTGCGCATCCTGCGCCACGCGACCGACGGCAACCCGCTCTTCATCGGAGAGACGATCAAGAGCCTGTCGGAGACCGATGCCCCGAGCGAGAGCGGCGTCGTCTCCGAGCGAGCGCTGAGCCGCATCGGCGTTCCCGAGGGCGTCAAGGAGATGATCGCCCAGCGGATCGGGCGCCTGACCGAGCAGACGCGGCGCGTCCTGGAGCTCGCGGCGGTCGTCGGAACCGAGTTTCACCTCGCCGTGCTCGAGGTTCTGACCGCGCAGCCGGCCGACGAGATCATCGAGACGCTGGAGGAGGCCGCCGGCGCCGGGCTGCTGCGCGAGTCCGACGAGCACGTCGACGGCTTCCGCTTCTCCCACGCGCTGGTGCGCGAGGCGCTGTTCGAACGCCACAGCACGAGCCGGCGCGTGCGCCTGCACCATCGCATCGGCGAGGCGCTCGAGCTCGCGGGCGCCACGACCCCGGCCAACCCGGCCGAGATCGCCCATCACTTCTTCGCCGGCCGCCACGTCGACGCGGGCGCGAAGGCCTTCGCGTGGTGCGTGCGGGCCGCGGACACCGCGGCGCAGGCGCTGGCGCACGAGGACGCCGCCGAGCACTACGGGCGCGCGCTGGAGGCGCTCGACATGCAGGCCCCGCCCGACGAGCACCGCCGCTGTGACGTGCTGCTCGCACTCGGCGCGGTGCAGCTGCGCAGCGGCGACGCCGCAGCCCGCGCGAGCTTCGAGCGCGCGGCGCAGCTCGCGCGCCGCCACGGCCTGGCCGAGCGGCTCGCGCGCGCCGCGCTGGGCTTCGCCGGCCGCTACTCCGAGGCCGGGATCATCGACCGCGACGCGATCGCCCTCCTGCGCGAGGCGCGCGCCGCGCTCGGCGGCGAGGACAGCATCCTGCTCGCGCAGCTGACGGCTCGGCTCGCCGACGCGCTGGCATTCGCCGAGGACCATGGCGAGACCGACGTCCTCAGCCACGCGGCGCTCGTCATGGCGCGGCGCCTGGGCGACACCCGCACGCTCGTCGCGGCGCTGGAGAGCCGCCACACCGCGCTGCTGCACATCGAGCACCTCGACGAGCGCCTGCGCCTCAGCGAGGAGTTCCTCGCGCTGGCCGAGGACGTCGGGGAGCGCGAGCTCGCGGCGTTCGGGCTGCACTGGCGCATCTACGACCTGCTCGAGGCGTCCGACGTGGCGGCGGCGCGGGCGGCGCACGGCGCCCTCGTGGTGCTCGCCGGCGAGCTTCGACAGCCGCTGTACCGCCACCTCGCGCTGCGCTGGGAGGTCGTCTGGGCACAGATGGAGGGGCGGGTGGCCGATTCCGAGCGCCTCGCGCGCGAGGCGTTCGAGCTCGGAAGGCAGGCCCAGGCGCGCGACGCCGAGACCGTCTACGCGATCCAGCTCATCGCGCTGCGCCGCCGCGAGGACCTGCTGTCCGACCAGGTCGCGACGATCGAGGCGGCGATCGTGCGCTACCCGTCGCTGGTCGCCTGGCGCGCCGTGCTGCCGCTCGCGCACCTCGCCGCCGGCGACCACGCCGGCGCCCGCGCGGAGTTCGAGCGCCTCGTCGCCGACGACTTCGCGGCGCTGCCGCCGGACATGTTCTGGTTCACGGCCGCGTGCGTGCTCGCCGAGGCGGCGGCGCTCCTGGCCGACGAGGCGCGCTGCGCGGCGCTCTACGAGTTGCTGCTGCCATTCGCCGATCGCAACGTCCAGGTGACGCAGGCCGCCTTCTGGGGCTCGTCGGAGCGCTTCCTCGGCCTGCTCGCCGCCGCCCTCGGGCGGTCCGACGCGGCGGGGGCGCACTTCGAGTCGGCGATCGCCAAGAACGAGGCCAGCGGCAGCCCGATGGCTGCGGGGGTGGTCCGCCGCGACCACGCGCGGATGCTGCTGGCCCGCGGCCGCCCGGGCGACCGCGTCGCGGCCGCCGGGCTGCTGCGCGAGATCCTGGGCGCGGCCGAGGCGGCGGGGATGTCCACGCTCGTCGCACGCCTGCAGGAGGAGATCGCAGAGATCGACGGCGTCGCAGGCGCCTGACGAGCCGGGCCGCGGGGTGAGGGAGTCACTCCTATGGGCGGTTTTGCGTCACTTGCAGCGTTGACAGGGTTGCAGACACAGCGCGCCGCCGTGTGAAAGCGGGCTCTCTCCTCTCTTCAAAGGAACCGCGATGTCCGCCCTCTCGATCCCCCGCTTCATCGTCCGCCGCA
>JAXDFS010000105.1:0-7289 GCA_034665465.1 Solirubrobacteraceae bacterium | reverse complement strand
CAGCTCGATCCGTCCGCCGCCGAGCGGGCGCTGCTCGCGCACGATCGCTGACACCAGCTCGCCGCGCACCGCGTGCCGTGCGATCGACAGCTCGTCGCCCAGGCCGACGCGGGTCTCGGCGAGGACGAGCGGATGCTCGTGGGCGCGCAGGCTCTCGCGCAGCGACGGGTGCAGGTCGGCGAGCAGGTCGCCGCTGTCGCCCGCGACCAGCCCGGCCGCACGCAGCGCCGCGAGCGTCGCTGCGTGCTGATCGCCGTCCAGGGCCGGCCCCTCGTCGACCCCGAACGGCGGCGGCATCCGCGTCTCCGCGCGCGCCAGCGCCGCGGCCAGCAGCACCCACGCATCGGCACCCAATCGCACCCTGCGCGGCGGGGGATGCGGCGGCCGCGCCCCGATCAGCAGCTCGTCGCTCACGGCAGGAGGTGCTTGAAGTCCAGCCAGCCGGGATGGCCGGACGGCGGGGCGTGACGCGCCAGGTCGAGCACGCGCGATGCGCCCTCGCTGACCGCGTGTACGGCGCCCCCGGCGACGTTGCCGGCGTCGCGGGCGACCCTGCCGGCCTCGTGCTCGGCGTCGGACAGCAGCCCGCCGAAGAAGTGCTCGATGCGCGCGATCTCGCGCAGCCGGTCCTCGACCTCGTCGGCATGATGGGCGAGCGCGCGGAAGGCGTCCTCGAGCTCCTTGGCTGCGTGGTCGGCGTTGGATGCCTCGTGACGCAGGTCGGCCCGGTAGCGCTCGGCGGCGGGGGAGACGAAGCTCACGTCCTGCGCGTTACGCATGGCGGCAGCGGCGCCACGGGTGTCCATCGACAGCTGCTGCATGCGCTGCGCGAGCTGGCGCAGATCTGCGACGTCACCCATCCCGGCGCGAGCGTAACGCACCGCGCCGGCTCATACGGTGACGCTCTCTCTTTCTAGGCAATCGTCACGCCGCGCGGGCGAGTGACACCGCGAACAGCCCGTCCGGATCGGTGTAGAGCTCGACGAGCTCCAGGCCGGCGGCGGCGAGGTCGGCGCGCAGGCCGTCGAGGGTGAACTTCGCGCTGATCTCCGTGCGCAGCTCCTCGCGGGCGGCAAACGCGATGTCCAGGTCCAGCGCCTCGACGCGCACCCGCTGGGGCGCGGTCGCACGCAGGCGCATCTCGATCCACTCGCGCTCGCGGTCGTAGAACGCGACGTGCTCGAAGGCGCAGACGTCGAAGTTCGCCCCCAGCTCGCGATTGAGCACGTGCAGGACGTTGAGGTTGAACTGCGCGGTGACGCCGGCGCTGTCGTCGTAGGCGGCCTCGATCACCCGCGGGTCCTTGACGAGGTCGGTGCCGAGCAGCAGGTGGCCGCCGGGCCCGAGCACCTTGCCCAGGCCGCGCAGGAAGCGTCGCCGGCTGCCGGGCGGGAAGTTGCCGATCGTGCCGCCGAGGAACGGCACGAGGCGCGGGCCGACGGGCTCCGGGAGGTGCTCGAGGTGACGCTCGAAGTCGCCGACGACGCCGTAGACCGAGAGCCCCTCGTACTCCTCGGCGAAAAGCTCGGCGACGGCGTGCACGGTCGTCGCGCTGACGTCGACGGGCACGTAGCGGCGCAACGTGCCGGCCGCGGCCATGGCGTCGAGCAGGACGCGCGTCTTCGTCGCCGATCCGGACCCGAGCTCGACGAGCTCGACCGCGCCGGTGCGCGCGACGATGTCGTCGGCGTTGCTCTCGAGGATCAGCCGCTCGGTGCGCGTCGGGTAGTACTCGGGCAGCTCGCAGATGGCCTCGAAGAGCTCGGACCCGCGGGCGTCGTAGAGGTGCTTGGGGGGAAGCTCCTTCAGCGGCCGGGTGAGGCCGTCGAGCACGTCGTCGGCGAGCGCCCGCTCGTCCCCCGCGCCCAGGTAGGAGTGCACCTCGACCGTGCCTTCGGTGATCGGCTGCACGAGGTCGATCGGCTCCATCAGGTCAAGTCCTTTGCCAGTCGCACGCCGGCGAAGATCTGCCGGCGCTGGGGGAGGTCCCAATTGCGGAAGTGGGGGGAGCGCAGCCGCGTCTCGGTCGCCCAGGAGGCGCCGCGCAGGACGCGGTAGGCGTCGCCGAAGAAGACCTCGGAGTACTCGCGATAGGGGTGGGCGGCGAACCCGGGGTAGCCGCCGAAGTGCGAGCTCGTCCACTCCCATGCCTCGCCGACCTCCTGCAGAGGCTCCTGGGTCCAGGTCGCCGCCTTCTCCCACTCCGCTTCGGTGGGGAGACGCGCGCCGTGCGCTCGGGCGAAGGCGTCGGCCTCGAACCAGGAGACGTGCAGGACGGGCGCATCCTCATCGGGCGGCCCGTCCGCCGTCCAGCCCTCTGGATGCGTGATGTCGTACTCCTCCTTCCAGGCCCAGCCCTCCGCCGACCACCACTCGCGCCGCTCGTAGCCGCCGCCCTCGCAGAAGTGCAGCCAGCTCGCATTGGAGACCGGCCGGCGGGCGATCCGGAAGGGGGGCACCTCGACGGCGTGGCGCGGCCGCTCGTTGTCGAACGCGAAGCCGTCCGCAGGCGCGCCGAGCTCGAAGGCGCCGCCGGGGACCGCGATCCAGTCGCGCGGCGCACCGCGGTCGGGCGCGGACGCGGGGCGGCCGCCTTCCAGGCCGGCGAGGAAGAGCGTCTGGCGCATCGTCTCGTTGTGCTGGGCCTCGTGGCGGATGACCATCTCGAAGAGCGTGCCGTCGCCGGGGCCGACGCGCTCGAGCACCTCGAGCGAGCGGCGGCGCACGGCGGCGATGTAGTCGAAGACCTCCTGCCCGCGCAGGAAGGGGATGTCGCCGCGCACGTCGCGCGGCGTCTCGAAGGCGTCGTAGAGGTTGGAGAGGTCGCCGCGCAGCAGCTCTTCGCCGCCATGGCGGTGCACGAGCCAGAGGTCCTCGTAGGCCGCGATGTGGCCGAGGTCCCAGCACAGCGGGCTCATCAGCGGATGCTGGACGCGCTCGAGCTCGGCGTGGGAGAAGGGCGCGACGAGCGCCAGCGTCCGCGCCCGGGCCTCCTGGAGAACGTCGCCGAGCGCTGAGGTGGGCGCGATCGCCATCGGACGCTCAACCTACCCAGCGAGGTGGAACGAAACCATGAACCTTCTGCGTCCTGGCCGACCGCCGCTCTGTCACGCGGCGGCGCTCACCCGGTGACCGCGTCGAGGGCGGCATCGATGTCGGCGTCGGAGTTGTAGAGATGGCAGGAGACCCGCAGCCTGCCGCCCCGCATCGCGCACGCGATCCCGGCCTGCGCCAGGCGCTCGGCGGCGTCGGGCACGGCGACGCAGACGATCGCGCTGTCGGAGGGCGCGAGGCCGAGGCCGGCCCGGAAGCGGTTGGCGAGGGCGACATCGTGGGCGTATACGTGCTCGACCCCGATTCGGTTGACCAGCTCCAGCGCGGGCTGGGTCCCGACCCAGGAGAACCAGGCGGGCGAGGTGTCGAAGCGGCGGGCGTCGGTGGCCAGGCGCAGGGGCGGGCCGAAGTAGCTGGCGTGGACGTCGGCGCCCGCGTACCAGCCCGCGCTGTGCGGCACCATCGTCTCCTGCAGCGCGTCGCCGACCACCATGAACGCGGTGCCGCGCGGGGACATGAGCCACTTGTACGCACCGCAGATGACGGCGCCGAAGCGCGAGGCGTCGAGCGGCAGCCAGCCGCAGGCCTGCGTCGCATCGACGACCGTCGTCGCGCCGTGATGCGCGGCGGCGGCGGCGATCGCATCGAGATCGGCGACCTCGCCGGTGCTCATCTGCACGGCGCTGAAGGCGACGAGGTCGGTCCTGGCGTCGATCGCCTCGGCGATCTCCGAGGGCGCCACCGTGGTGACGGTCACGCCGCGGCGCTCCTGGACGAGGAACGGGAAGAGGGTCGACGTGAACTCGACATCGGGCACGATCACGCGGGCGCCGTCGGGCAGCGCGGCCGCCACGAGGCCGACGAACTCCGACGCCGTCGCGCCGACCGCCACCCGCTGCGGCGCGACGCCCACCATCTGCGCGAACGCGGCGCGCGCGCCCTCGGTGCTCTCGCCCCAGTGCTCCCAGCTCGTCCGGCCGCCCTGCCAATCCCCCAGCGCGACCTGCAGCGCGTCGAAGCCCACCCGCGGCGGCAGGCCGTAGCTGGCGGTGTTGAGGTAGACGCCGGCGGGCGACCATTGCTCGCGGGCCTCGGCGATCGTCAGCACCGCCTCATCGTCGCAGCCGCCCCGAGCAGGCTGCGGGCCCCGCTGCCTTGACATATCGATAATCGTTTCATATCGTCTTTCGATACCAACGATTGTCGATAAGGAGCACGTGCCGTGCCCACCCCGAGCCCGACCTATGCCGCGACCGTCGCGCACCGCCTGACGACCCTCATGCTCGTCATCTCGATCGTGGCTGCCGCGGTCACGATCGAGCAGGCGGCGTTCGCCGGCCCGCGCACCGTCGTCTTTCACGCTCAGGCTCCGGTGAGTGGCAGGAAGGTGCCCAAGGCGGTCCGCGTCAGCAGGCAGAGCACCTCGTTCGTCGTGCGCCATCCGAGCGCGCACGAGCAGCGCCTCGCGCTTGCGGGCGACCTGCTGCCGCTGGCGCTGCTCGCGTCCGTGCTGTGGCTCCTGCGCGGCATAGCGCGATCGGTCCGCGACGGGGACCCGTTCGTCGCGCCGAACGTCCGGCGCCTGCGCACGATCGGGGGGCTGCTGATCGTCGGCGTGCTCGCCGTCCACTATGCGGGAGCGGCGATCGGGAATGCGCTGGCAGATCCCTACACGACCTCGCCCTCTCAGCGCTTCAGCACCCAGGGCCTGCTGCCGGCCGGCCACGGCTTTCCGCAGATCCAGCTGCTGTGCGGCCTGGGAGCCCTCGTCCTCGCACAGGTGTTCGCGCATGGGGTCGCCCTGCGCGAAGACGTCGAAGCGACCATCTGAGATGCCGCCCGGGCCCTCCGACGACCGCATCGGCGTCCATCTCGACCGCCTGCTCGAGCAGCGCGCGATGACGCTGACCGAGCTCGCCGACCGCGTCGGCGTGACGGTCGTGAACCTGTCGATCCTCAAGAACGGCCGCGCCCGCGCGATCCGCTTCTCGACGCTCGCGGCGCTCTGCGACGCGCTCGGCTGCCAGCCGGGCGACCTGCTGACGCACCGGTCCGCGAGGAGCACGGGCGCCCCGGCGCGCGGGCCTGACGCCAGCGCGGATGCCGATCGACGGTAGACCGTCGTACGCTGGGGCGCATGCCCGGCATCGAGCGACCCGACGAGATCGACGTCATCGCCGAGGACGTCGACGGCAACGCGCTGCTGTCGATCATCCAGACCGGCGCCTGGTCCGGTGACGGCGCGGAGCGTAACCGCCTCAAGCGCAAGCTGCGCACCTATCTGCAGTACGCGCTCGACGGCCAGATGGTGGCGACGTACCCGACCCTCGAGGGACGGCCGGTCGTCATCGCGCTGATGTACGAGCAGCCGCCGCCGCAGGCCGTGCTCGACTACTGGAGCCAGCGCGGCCGCACGACGCTGCGCGACGGCGTCACGCTCACGACGAGGGCACTGGCCGACACCGTCTGGCGCGGCTGAGCGCCCTCAGGCTCAGGCCCCGGCGACCCAGCCCTCGCGGTCGCGCAGGTCGCGCGCGACGGCGAGCGCGGCGCCCAGCGCGCCGGATCTCGCGCCGCGGCGCCAGAGCAGCTCGAAGGGCAGGGTGACTGGCGGCTCGATCGGGACGAACACCGATCCCTGCACGTCGGCGGCGAACGCCGTGCGCACGTAGACCACGACGCCGAGGCCTTCGCGGACGGCCTGCAGGCCGAGATCGGGGTAGGGGTCGGCGATCGTCGCGGGCTCGAAGCCGGCCGTGCGGCACAGCGCCACGACCGCCGCCGTGTACCCGGGAGAGTCCTGGCCGCCGGCGACGACGAGCGTCTCGTCGCGCAGGTCCTCCAGTGCCACGCTGGTGCGCGACGCCAGCGGGTGCGCGGCGTCGACGTGCACGACGGCCGGCTCGTCGCGCAGGCGCTCGCGCTCCAGGGCGTCGTCGGGCGGGGGGCAGAAGCCGACGACGAGGTCCAGGCGCCCTGCGCGCAGCTCGCGCAGCAGGACACCGGTCGTGTCCTCGCGGGGGTAGAGCATCACTCCGGCGGCCTCGGTCGCGCAGGCGGCGAAGAGCTCGGGGGCCAGGCCGAAGCGGGCGGTCGGCGCAACGCCGACCGCCAGCCGCCCGACCGGCGCCCGCTCGACCTCGCGCACGGCGGAGAAGATCTCGTCGGCGCGGGCGAGCAGGCCGCGGCCCGTCTCCAGCAGCAGCCGGCCCGCGGGCGTCAACTCGACCTGGCGCGTCGTGCGCTCCAGCAGCGAGACCCCGAGCTGCTCCTCGAGCTGGCGGATGGCGGCGCTGAGCGGCGGCTGTGCCATGTGCAGCCGCTCGGCGGCGCGCGTGAAGTTCAGGTCCTCGGCGACCGCGATGAAGTAGCGCAGCTGGCGCAGCTCGGGGGTCACGGGCGCATTCCAACACAGCAGCGGCGGGGACGTATGACTTCACACGAAACGGGTCTTGGACGCGGGCGCCCGCGGGTCGCAGGATGGCCTCTCCACCGACCAGGACAGGAGACCAGCATGTCCGTCAGCACCACATCCGTCGCGCCGTTCACCGGGACCTACACCGCCGACCGCGACCACTCCTCCTTCGGCTTCGCCGTGCGCCACATGGGCGTCTCGACCTTCCGCGGCTCGTTCTCGAACGTCTCGGCGACGGTCGCCGCCGGCGAGGACGGCACCCTCACGCTGAAGGGCGTCGTGCAGGCGGGCAGCATCTCCATCGTCTCGCCGCCCGAGCTGCGAGCGCACGTGCTCGGCACCGACTTCCTCGACGCCGACCACCATCCGGCGATCGCATTCGAGTCCGATCCCGCCCGCCTCGGCCACGACGGCACGATCACCGTCGAGGGCCGGCTGACGATCCGCAACGTCACCCGCTCGGTCGTCGCGACCGGGACCTACGCGACGCCGGTCGAGGATCCCTACGGCAACACGCGCGCCGCGATCGAGCTGAGCGCGACGGTCGACCGCCGCGACTACGGCATGACCTGGAACATGCCGCTGCCCAACGGCGGCGACGCGCTCGCGACGCAGGTCACGCTGACGGTCCAGCTGGAGCTGATCGGCGACTGACATGGTGATCCTGGGCATCTCGGGCAGCCTGCGCCGCGACTCCCACAACACGCGCCTGCTGTGGGCGGCGGCCGCCAAGCTGCCGCCCGGGGCCCGGCTGGAGCTGTGGGGCGCGCTCGCCGGCATCCCGCCGTTCGACGAGGACCGCGAGGGGCCGCCGGCGCCT
>JAXDFS010000104.1:0-10684 GCA_034665465.1 Solirubrobacteraceae bacterium | reverse complement strand
GCGCCGCGTCGCCGGCTAGATCAGCGGCGCCCGGTGAAGAACAGGACGAGGGCCACGATCGCGAGCGCGAACAGGATCGGATGGACGATGACGCCACCCGCGATGGCGATGACGAGCAGGATGATCGCGACGATGAGCAGCACGGCAGTCTCCTTCGGCAGTTGGTCTCTGGACGTACCCGCTAGCGCCCTCGCGTAGCTCAGCGCTCGCCCGGGGTCTTCAGCGGATAGACCGAGACGGGGACCGAGAGGTCCAGCGCCGTCTCGATGATCCGCGACTGCTCGGCGATGTGCGCGGCCGGATAGCCCTCGCCGGTGCTCGCGCGCTCGGGCCGCCCGATGTAGCCGAAGCGCAGGCGCTCGGGCAGGATCTGCATGAGGCGCGGGAACATGTGCGCGCGCGCACCCATGTTGCGCGGCTCCTCCTGCACCCAGACGACCTCGGTGAGGTTCGGGTAGCTCTCGATGAGCTCGAGGATCTGGGCCTGCGGGAAGGGGTACAGCAGCTCGACGCGGCCGATCGCGACGGCGTCGTTGCCCTGGCGCCTGGGATGCCCGACGAGGTCGTAGTAGACCTTGCCCGTGCACAGCGCCAGCCGCTTGACCTTCTCGGCCGGCACGCGCGGCTCGCCGAGCACCGGGAAGAACCTCGTCTCGGAAAGGTGCTCGATGCGGTTGGTCGCCTGCGGCAGGCGCAGCAGCGACTTCGGCGTCATCAGGATCAGCGGGCGCTGCTTGGCGACGCGCGCCTGGCGGCGGATGAGATGGAAGTACTGGGCCGGCGTCGTGACGTTCGCGACGCGCATGTTGCCCTCGCTGGCCAGCTGCAGGAAGCGCTCGAGCCGGGCGGAGGAGTGCTCGGGGCCCGAGCCCTCGTAGCCGTGCGGCAGCAGCAGGACCAGGCGCGAGGTCTGCCCCCACTTCGCCAGGCCGCTGGCGATGAACTGGTCGATGATCACCTGCGCGGCGTTGACGAAGTCGCCGAACTGCGCCTCCCAGAGGACGAGCGTCTCGGGCGCCTCGGCGCTGTAGCCGTACTCGAAGCCCAGGCAGGCGACCTCCGACAGCGGGGAGTTGTGCAGCTCCAGCGGCGCCAGCGCGCCGGGCAGCGACTGGATCGGGCAGATCGTCTGGCCGGTCTTGGCGTCGTGCAGGACCATGTGGCGCTGGGAGAACGTGCCGCGCTCGACGTCCTGGCCGGTCAGGCGGATCGGCGTGCCCTCGGTCAGCAGCGAGGAGAACGCCAGCGCCTCGGCGTGGGCCCAGTCGATCCCGCCGTCGGGGCCGATCGCGTCGCGGCGGCGCTCGAGCTGCCTGACGAGCTTGGGATGCACGGTGAAGCCGTCGGGGATGCGCAGCAGCTCGTCGTTGAGGACCTGCAGCCGCTGGGCGCTGACGGCCGTCTTGACCTCCGGCGAGGGCGTGCGGTCCAGCTGGTACTCGCCGGTGGGCTGATCGACGTGGCCGACCTCGTTGGCGCGCTTGATCTGCTCCTTGAGCTGCGAGTGCAGCGTCGTCAGCTCCTCCCAGACCTCCGCCTTCTGCTGCTCGACCTCCTGCTCGGTGACGACGCGCTGCGCGACGAGCTGATCGGCCCAGATGTCGGCGACGCGCTTGTGGTTCTTGATGCGCTGGTACATCTCCGGCTGCGTGTAGGCGGGCTCGTCGGCCTCGTTGTGGCCGAAGCGCCGGTAGCCGAGGAGGTCGATCAGCACGTCGTGGCCGAACTCCTTGCGAAACGCCCAGGCCAGGCGCACGGCGGCGAGGCAGGCGCTGACGTCGTCGGCGTTGACGTGGATGATCGGGACGTCGAAGCCCTTGGCGATGTCCGATGCCCAGCGGGTGGAGCGGGCGTCGTCAGGGTCGGTCGTGAAGCCGACCTGGTTGTTCTGGACGAGGTGCAGCGTGCCGCCGACGGCGTAGCCGTCCAGGCCCTGGAGGTTCAGCGTCTCGGGGACGACGCCCTGCGCAGGCAGCGCGGCGTCGCCGTGCAGGACGATCGGCACGGCCGAGTCGGTGTCGCGGTGCGCGTGCGGGCCCTGGCGCGAGGTCTGCGCGGCACGCGTGGCGCCGGTGACGACGGGGCCGACGTACTCCAGGTGCGACGGGTTGGACTCCAGGTTCACGAGGATCGACGAGCCGTCGGGCAGCTGGTAAGAGCCCTGCGCGCCGTGGTGGTACTTGACGTCGCCGGTGCCGCCCTGCGGGATCGTCGTGACGGCCTCCAGGGTCGAGGCGCCCTCGAACTCGGCGAAGATCGTGTCGTAGGGACGCCCGAGGTTGTGGGCGAGCACGTTCAGCCGCCCGCGGTGGGCCATCCCGAGCACGACCTCGCGGCCGCCGTTGTGCGCGGCGAGCTGGATCATCTCGTCGAGCATCGGCACGGTCATGTCGAGGCCCTCGATCGAGAACTGCTTCTGGCCGAGGTAGGCCTTGTGCATGAAGCGCTCGAGCGCGTCGACCTCGACCAGGCGCTTGAGCAGCGCCTTCTGCTCGTCCGCGCTCAGCGGCATGCGGAAGGCGCCGGACTCGATCTTCTCGCGCAGCCAGGTGCGCTGGCGGTGCGAGGCGATGTGCTCGATCTCGTAGGCGATCGTGCCGCAGTAGGTCTCGTGCAGGTGCGGCAGGGCGTCGGCCAGCGTGGCGCCCGGCACGTGCATGCGCAGGATCTTCGCCGGGATGCGGGCCATGATCTCGGGCGTCAGCCCGAGCGGCGCGGGCTCGAGCGCCGGATCGCCCTCGGGCTCGCGGCCGAGCGGATCCAGCCGCGCGGCGAGGTGGCCATGGGTGCGGTGCGCCTTGACGAGCGACGTCGCGGCCTGGACGGCCTGCATGATCGCCTCGGCGTCGTCCGCGGAGATCTCCTGTCCCGGCGCGGCGTCGCGCGCGGCGGCAGCGGCGGCTGCGGGCGCGGGTGCCGACGGCGGCGGGCCGAGCGGCACGCCGAGCTGGGCGAAGACCTGGTCGTAGAACTCGTGCTCGCCCTGCAGGTACTCCTCGACGACGGCGAGGAAGCGACCGGACTCCGCGCCCTGGATGACACGGTGGTCGTAGGTCGAGGTCATCGTCATGACCTTCTCGGCGCCGATCATGTCGCCGATCGCGCCCAGTCCGGCGGGATAGCCGATCGCGCCGGTGGCGACGATCGTGCCCTGGCCGGACATGAGCCGCGGCACCGAGGCGACGGTGCCGATGCCGCCGGGGTTGGTCAGCGAGATGTTCGCGCCGGTGAGGTCGTCGGCGGTCAGCGCGTTCTCGCGCGCGGCGGCGATCAGCGCGCCGAAGGCGTCCAGGAACGCGGCGAAGCCCATCCGCCCCGCGTCGCGGATGACCGGCACCATCAGTGTGCGCGAGCCGTCCTTCTTCTCGACGTCGACGGCGATGCCGAGGTTCACGGCGCCGTCGTCGATGCGGTGCGGGCGGCCGCCGATCTCGGCGAAGTGGTGCGCCATGACCGGCATCGCGTCCGTGCCCGCGCGAGCGATCGCGTAGGCGATGAGATGCGTGAAGGAGACCCTGTGACCGGCGGCCTTGAGCTCGCGGCGGCGGGCGTCCATGACGGTGACGGTCATGGCCCGGAACGAGGTCGCCGTCGGCACCTGGCGCGACTCGTCCATGTAGCGGGCGAGCATCGCGGCGCCTCCGCGCAGCTCGGTGGCGCCGTCCGGCCTGTCGGCGGGGGCCGCAGCCGGCGACGCCTTCGCGGCGAGCACGTCGGCCTTGGTGACGCGGCCCGCGGGGCCGCTGCCGTGCACGGCGGAGAGGTCGACGCCTTCGACGGCCGCGACGCGGCGGGCGACGGGCGAGGCGGGGACGTCGTCGACTGCGAGCGCCGACTGCGCGGCCGGGGGCGCCGGGGCGGCGGCAGAGGAGCCGTTGGAGCCGTTCGAGCCCGATCCCCGCGCCGGGCCGGGACGCATGCGCGCGATGACCTGCCCGACCGACACGGTCTCGCCGGCGGCGGCGAGGATCTCGGTGATCGTGCCGGCGGCCGGGGCCGGAAGCTCCATGTCGACCTTGTCGGTCGAGACCTCGACGATCGTCTGGCCGTCCTGCACCGGGTCGCCGGCCTGGACCGCCCATTCGAGGATCGTGCCCTCGGTCACCGACTCGCCGCCGCCGGGCGTGACGATGTCGATGATCGTCCCGTCGGCGCCGTCGGCCCCGTCGGCTGCGTGGCGGCCGTCGCCGTCGCCGTCGGCCGCGTGGCGGTCACCGGGCTCCTCGCCGGGCACGGCGGGCGCGATCTCGGCGAGCACGGCGCCGACCGCGACCGTCTCGCCCGCGGCGGCGTGGATCTTCAGCAGCGTGCCGGAGATCGGCGCGGGCACCTCGGCGTCCACCTTGTCGGTGGAGACCTCCACGAGCGTCTCGCCGGCGGCGACCGCGTCGCCCTCCTGCTTGTGCCACTCGAGGATGGTGCCCTCGCGGACGGACTCCCCCATCCCGGGGAGAGTCACCTGAACTGTCGTGTTCACTGCCATGCCGGTCCATCCACTCTAGACCACCGCGAACGGTGCTCGCGCGGGCCCGCGGAGGCGCTTCCAAAGCCGCTTTCGCACCGGCTCCAGGGGATTTCGCGGGCCATCTCGAACGTTATCGGCCGCCGGACGCGGGTCTTGTGGCGCCGCTGGGCGATCTGGCCCACCGGCCTCGGCGGGAGCCCTACGCGTGCGTCGGCGCGGCGCTCGCGGCGCCCGCGCCGCCGCGCTCGCGGCCCTGGCGCACGAACTCCCGCGATCCGATGAATGGCCCGATGCCGCCGAGCACCGCGACGGCGACCGCGAGGCGCAGGTCGATCACGCGCAGGCGCAGCGCGGCGATGCACGCCAGCGACATCGCGATCCAGCCGATCCCGTGCGCCAGCCCGAAGGCCATCTCCCAGCGGTGCAGCCCCGGCACGAGCCAGACCGTGATCAGGATCGTGTAGACCGCCGAGTGGGTCAACGACGCCCACTTCAGGCGCTCGAAGGTCAGCAGGCGCCTCACAGGCCGGCCGCCAGCAGGGAGGCCATCCGCCGCAGCGGCTCGTCGGCCTCCTCGGGCCAGTCGGCGACGTCGGCGGGCCACCAGGCGTAGGCGTCGTGCTCGTCGTCCATCTCGACCTGCGCGCCCGCCGGCAGCCAGGCCAGGCCGACGACCATGACGAGCTCGTGCGGCAGGCGCACGAGCGCCTCGACCGTGAGCCGCTCGGGCTCGACGCCCCACTCCTCCTGCAGCTCGCGCACGAGCGTGTGCGCAGGGCTCTCGCCGAGATCGACCGCGCCGCCGGCGCCGAGCGCCCAGCGCCCGGGCCAGGACGACAGCCACGACGCCCGCCGGCCCGCGAGCCAGCGCCCGTCGGCGTCGCGCGTGACCGCGAGGCCGGCCATCGACAGGGAGGCATCGCCTTCGACGAGGCGCAGCGCCCAGCGCGCCGGCTGCAGCTCCAGCAGCAGCCGGTCGCCCTCCTCGGCGTAGTCGACGAGCCGCGCGGAGATGCCGTCGTGGCTCGGGGAGCCGCGCTCGCGCAGGGCCGTGATCGCGGCGTCCGCGGCCTCGACGTGGCGCTCCGGCGCCTCGTAGTGCTCGTCGCGCCAGCGCGCCTGCACGCGCTCGACCGGCCAGTGGCCGCGAGCGAGGATGGCGGGCGCCTTCATGGCGCCAACGATAGATCGCGCGGCCGTCTCTGGCGCAACGGCGCGGCGCCGAAAATCACCGGGAGACGACACGACAGCCGTGTCGCATGGGAGACTGCAGCTCGCACGCCTGAAAGTGGCGCGCCCGACGCTCATGACCTTGGACGAGATCACCCGCGTGCCCACGACGACCGCACTGCTGCGGAGCGCGACGCGTTGAAGGCGCTCGTCACCGGCGGATCGGGCTTCATCGGCTCGCACGTCGTCGACCGGCTGCTCGCCGAGGGCCACGAGGCGCGGGTCTTCGACCTGCTGCCCTGGTGCTACGAGGAGCGCGACGGCTGCGAGGCCGTGGCCGGGGACCTGCTCGACCCCGAGGTCCTGCGCGCGGCCGCCGAGGGCTGCGACGTCATCGTGCATCTCGCCGCCGCGGCCGACGTCGGGCTCGTGGCCAAGAACCCGACCGGCTCCGAGCGCCTGAACGCCCGCGGCACGCTCAACGTCCTGGAGGCCGCACGCGAGACGGGCGCCCGCGTCGTCTATGCCTCGACGATCTGGGTCTACTCCGACGTCGTCGAGCCCGAGGTCGACGAGGACTCCCAGCTCGCGCTGCCCTCGCACCTCTACACGGCGACGAAGCTCGCCGGCGAGATGTACTGCCGCGCCTACGAGCAGCTCTACGAGGTGCAGACGACGGTCCTGCGCTTCGGGATCCCCTACGGCCCGCGCGCCCGCCCCGCCGCCGTGCTGCCGATCTTCGTCAACAAGGCGCTCGCCGGGGAGCCGCTGACGATCGCCGGCGACGGCATGCAGACGCGCCGCTTCGTCTACGTCGAGGACCTCGCCGACGGCGTCGTCCGGGCGCTCGCGCCGCAGGCGATCGGGCGCGTCTACAACCTCGTCAGCGACGAGGACACGTCGGTCGTGGACATCGCCGAGGCCGTCCGCGACGCGGTGGGCGACATCGAGATCACCCACGTCGAGGGCCGCTCCGGCGACTTCGCCGGCGCCCGCGTCAGCGGCGAGCGCGCCGCGCGCGAGCTCGGCTGGCGGGCGCGCACCCCCTTCGCGGAGGGCGTCAGGCGCTACGTCGCCTGGCATCGCGAGCAGGCCGCCGATCCCGTTGCGCCTGCGCCGCCCGCGCCGGCGCCGGTCGCGGTCACGCCGGTGGCCCCGCAACCGGTGCCCGTCGCGCCCCAGCCGGTGCCCGTCCTGGCCGCGGCGACGGCCGCCGTCGCCGAGCCCCCGCCCGCGCCGCGTGCCGCGCGTCCTGTCTCCGCGCCGGCGGGCATCCGCGCCGCGGCACACCGTGCCAGCGGGGTCATCGGCGGGCTGCTCGCGCTGCTCGTCTACGCGTACGTCCTCAGTTCGGCCGGCCTGCCCGGCGACGACGAGCACAGCGTCATCGTCATCGCGGTGCTGGCGCTCGCCTCGACCGTCTCGATCGCCTCCACGCAGGCGCGCGTCGCCGTCTGGGTGGTCGCGCTCGCCGGCGCCGTGCTGCTCATCCCCGCGCGGACGTCCGGCGCGCTGGATCTCTCCCGGCTGAATCCCGGCCTGCTGGCCCTCGGGCTCGCCGGCGCCGGATTCGCGCTGCTGGCCGTCAAGGACGGCAGGCGGCGCACGCTCGAGCTGTCGCTCGCCGAGCACGCAGAGCGCTGAACGCACCGATGCCTGCGTTCGAGCGCTTCGCCATCGGCTTCGACGTGCGCGATCGCGCGCGGCTGCACGAGCTCTGGGACGGGGTCATCGACTCCGGCCGCTGGAGCGAGGGCGACCTGACGAAGGCCTTCGAGGCGGCCTGGGCGCAGCACAACGGCCTCGGCGCCGTCGCGACCGCGAGCTGGAGCGGTGGCGCGCTGGCCGCGCTCGAGTGGGCCGGCGTGCGCGGGCGCGCCGTCGTCGTGCCGTCCAACACGTTCGCGGCCACTCCGCTGGCGGTGCTCGCCGCGGGCGGCAGGCCGGTCTACGGCGACTGCCGCCGCGACGACCTCTGCCTCTCGCTGGAGGAGGTGCAGCGGCTGGTCGACGAGCACGACCCGGCCGCGGTCTTCCTCGTGCACATCGGCGGGCACATCGCCTTTGACTCGGTCGCGATCGCCGAACTCTGCCGCGAGCGCGACATCAAGCTCATCGAGGACTGCGCGCACGCCCACGGCGCCGTCTGGGACGACCTCCGCCCGGGGACCTTCGGCGACGCCGGCGTCTACTCGCTGTATGCGACCAAGACGATCTCCACCGGCGAAGGCGGCGTGCTCGTCTCGCGCCACGACGAGCTGCTGGACTTCGCCCGCTCGTTTCGCAACTACGCCAAGCCCGCCTACGACCAGCCGGGCCTGAACTTCCGCATGAACGAGTTCACGGCGGCGATCGGGCTCGTGCAGATCGAGCGCCTCGACGAGATCGTCGCGTGGAAGAACGAGATCGCCCGCACCGAGCTCGACCCGAAGTTCCCGGCCCGGCTTCAGATGCCCGACGGCATGGTCTCCGGGCTCTACAAGTACATCGTCTTCGACTGGCTGGAGCGCTCGACGGGGCGCGTCTACGACGAGCCCTGCCACCGCATCTTCAACACCGGCGACGACCTTCCCAACACCGACTGGGTCGCCGCCAACCACTCGTGCGTGCCGCTGTACTACCGGCCGGGCGAGTGAGCCGCGGGGGTCAGACCGCGACCGCGCGCAGGCCGCGCGCGGCGAGCGTGTCGAGGATCCGCGGCAGCGCCGCGGCCGTCGCGCGCCACGAGCCCGGCGCGGAGTAGTGATCGGCGTCGTGCAGCAGCACGACGTCGCCGGCGCCGACGCAGCGGGTGGCCTCGTCCGCGATCGACTGCGCGGTCGCGCGCGCGCGCCAGTCGCGCCCCCACGCCGACCACAGCAGGGGCGTCCAGCTGCGCCGGCGCGCCTCCAGCAGAGCGGCGGGCGTGAAGACGCCGAACGGCGGGCGGTAGTGCTCGGGCGCCGCCTGCCCGAGGTCCGCGACGAGCGCCGCGCAGCGGTCGAGGTCGGCGCGCAGCGCGCGCGGGCCGACGAGCGTCAGCAGCCGGTGGCGATCGCCGTGGACCGCCAGCCGGTGACCGGCTGCGACGACCTCGCGGGCGCTGCCGGGGTCGCGGCGCAGCTGCTCGCCGACGACGAAGAACGTGGCTTTGGCACCTGCCGCCGCCAGGATCTGCAGGATGGCGGGCGTGCCCTGCGGATGCGGCCCATCGTCGAACGTCAGGCCGACCGCGCCTGAGCCGAGGTCCAGGCGCCGCGCGATGCCGAGCACGTCGCACAGCAGCGGGACGTGCGCGGCCGGCGCGGGCCCGCCCCAGGCGGTGGCCGCGGCGCCCAGCGTGCAGCCCGTGAGCGCCCTCATCGCAGGTGGCCGCCGATGCTGACCGGGGCGCTGCTCGCGCTCGCCGCGGCCGCGTGCTTTGAGTGCTCGTACGTCCTGCAGGCGCTCGAGGTGCGAGCGCTGCCGCAGATCGGGCGGCCCGGGCTGCGCGTGCTCGGGCGCCTCGTCGCGCGGCCGCGCTGGACGGCGGCGATCGTGCTCGGCATCGGCGGCGGCGCGCTGCAGGTGCTAGCGCTGCGCCAGGCGCCGGTGTCGCTCGTGCAGCCGCTGCTGGCGTCGGGGCTGCTCGGCCTGCTCGCCTTCAGCGCGCTCGTGCTGCACGAGCCCGTGGGGCGGCGCGAGCTGGCGGCGGTCGCGGCGATCATCGTGGGCGTCGCAGCGATCGCGCTGGCCGACCCGGCGCGGGGGCACAGCACCGACGCGGTCGCGTTCGCGATCGCCGCGGTGGTGCTCGGCGGCGTGGCGCTGGGCTCCTTCGTCCTGCGGCGCCCGGGCGCCGGCATACTGCTGGCGTCGGCGATCGCAGCCGACGCGCTCGGCGTGCTCGCCGCTGCGCAGGCGGCGCGCGCGCTGCCGGCCGTGCTGAAGACCGCCGCCTGGATCGCCCTGGCCGGCGCCGGCGCGCTGGCGACGGTCGCGGCCGAGAGCGCGGCGCTGCAGCGGCGCCCGGCCGCGCAGGTCGCGCCGATCGTGCTCGGCGGCCAGGTCGCGGTGCCGGTCATGCTCGCGCCGCTGCTGCTCGGCGAGCGCTGGAGCGCGACCGCCGCCGGGGCCGGCCTGCTCGTCGCGGGGCTGCTCGCGGTGGTCATCTCCAGCGCCGTCCTCGCGGTGTCACCGGGCGTCAGCCGGCTGGCGGCCGGCGCCGGCGACGGCCAGGACACGGCCGGCGGCGAGCGGCAGGGCGGGGACCCGCGGGCCTGACGGCGGCGCGGCGAGCGCCGCGCGCAACGCGGCCGCGAGCGCGGGGCGATCACGGGCGACGGCCACCATCCCGAGGCGCTCGTAGGCGCGGTTGTTGATGCGGATGTGGCCGCGCGCCCAGCCGTAGGAGATCACGCGGCAGCCGCACATGAGCGCTTCGAGCACCGTCAGCCCGGCGGTCGAGTGCACCAGCACGTCGGCGGCCGCCAGCAGCGTCACCATCCGGTCGGTGAAGCCCCAGACCTGGACGCGCGCGTCGGCCGCGTAGGCCTCCTGCAGCCGCGCGCGGGCGCCATCGTTGTGGCCGACGAGCACGATCACGGTCGCGGCGCCGGCCGCGAGCGCGTCGTCCGTGGCGCCGCGCAGGTCGCCGACGCCCCAGCCGCCGCCCGACACGACGACGAGCCGGCCGCCGTCGCCGGGGAGCCCGAGTTGCGCGCGCGCCGGCGCGCGCGGGGGCGGGTCGGTGAAGCGCAGGTCGGTGAGGCCGTGCACGGCCTCGACGCGCGCCCCCGTGCCGGCGATCGCGCGGACCTCGGGCTCGGACTCCGCGTGCGTGACGAGGTGCAGGTCGACGCCCGGGTGCGCCCAGTAGTTCAGCGCGGCGAGGTCGGTGATCGCCGAGACGACCGGCACCGCGAGGGCGCCGGAGCGGCGCATGCGCCCGAAGAGCTCGGTCGTGATCGGATAGGTCGAGACGACGACGTCGCACGGCGCGCCGGCGAGGAAGGCCTGCACCCGGCGGCGCGCGATGAGCTCGATGACGCGCGAGCCGACCCGCCGCAGCGGGGCAAAGCGCGTGCCGAG
>JAXDFS010000103.1:0-2930 GCA_034665465.1 Solirubrobacteraceae bacterium | reverse complement strand
TCTGCGCGCCGGTGCGAAACGGCTCCTCGACCTCGCGCACCTCGGTGCGCTGCAGGTGGCGGATCTCGGTCGCGAAGCGCTCCAGGCCGGCGCCGGCGAGCGCGATCGCCTGCAGCAGCTCGGCGTGGCGGTCGCGGGCGACCACCTGCGTGGAGACCGGCTCGCGCTCGAGCCCCAGCCGCGCCAGCACGCGCGCCTCGAACTCGGGCGCGGTCACCGAGTAGGTACCGACCGCGCCGGAGATCGCGCCGACGGTGACCTGCGCGAACGCGCGCTGCAGGCGGTCGGCGTTGCGCTGGGCCTCCATCGCGAAGCCAGCGAGCTTGACGCCGAACGTCGTCGGCTCGGCGTGCACGCCGTGGGTGCGCCCGACACACACCGTGTCGACATGCTCGCGGGCGCGCTCGGCCAGGGCGGCGACCAGATCGCGCGCGCCGGCGACGATGATCTCGCCGGCCGCACGCAGCTGCAGCGCCGTCGCTGTGTCGAGGACGTCGCTCGAGGTCAGCCCGAAGTGGATCCAGCGCCCCGCGTCGCCCGCGGATGCCCCGAGCACGTCGACGAAGGCCGCGACGTCGTGGTCGGTGATCGCCTCGCGTTCCTGGACGGCGTCGACGGTGAACGTCGCGGCGCGGATCGCCTCGAGCTCGGCCTCCGTCGGGCCGGCCATCTCCTCGCAGGCAGCGACCTCGACGCGGCGCCAGGACTCCATGCGCGCCTCGTCGGTCCAGAGGGCGCCCATGGCGGGGCGTGTGTAGCGGCCGATCACCCGGAGACCGCCCTTCCGGTCTGCGGTGTCACCGTGAGCGTCTTGCCGGCGACTCGTACCCGCACGCGCCCGCGCGTCAGCTGCCGAGTCGTCGCACCGGTCGTCCTGAAGCTCAGCTTGCCGTCGGCGATCGCGCCGCTGGCGAGCGCCGCGACCAGAGGGGCGTCCGGCGAGGACGAGCGCGGCGGGAGCGCCAGCACGGTGTCGCCGACGAGCAGGACGGGCGGGTCGGGGTGCACGACTCGCGAACTGCCGTTCGTGACGCGCACGTGCACGGTGACGCCGGCGCGGGCGGCGTCTGCGGCGACCGGATGCACAATCGTCGAGAGGATGTCGACGCGCAGCTTTCCGCCCGTGGTCTGCTCAGGCGGACGGTGCAGCTGCGCCGCCGTCGTCGTCGTGATCGTTCTCGTCGATGCCGCAGCAGAGGTGCTCGCCTGCGTCGCGGCGGGGGCCGTCGCGGGCGCCGTCGCTGCCTGCGTCGTGGTGGCACCCGCCGCTGTTGCGGCCGTCTTCGCCACGGCGGGCGCGGCCGTGGAGTCGTTGCCGTTGAGCTTCGACAGTCCGACTCCGACCGCTGTCCCCAGCACCCCCGCTCCGGCGACGACCGCCACCAGCTTGCCCGCCCCGCGAAGCCGAGCCTGCCTGCGCGCGGCGAGGAATGGGTCGTCGTAGTCGTCGGGCCTGCTCCAGGGAAGCCTCACCTCAGGCCCGCAGGATGCGCAACGCCAGGTGCCCCGCGTTCTTCGCGTTGTCCAGCCCGACGGACGCGACGGGCACTCCGGGCGGCATCTGCACGACCGACAGGATCGCGTCCAGCCCGCCCATCGCCGACAGCCGGCTCGACAGCGGGACGCCGATGACCGGCAGGTCGGTGTGCGCGGCGGCGACGCCCGGCAGGGCCGCGGACAACCCGGCGCCCGCGATGATCACGCGCAGGCCGCGGATGCGGGCGTTGGAGCAGTACTCGGCGACGAGCTCGGGCTCGCGGTGGGCGGACATGACGCGCACCTCGTGATGCACGCCGGCGTCGCGCAGGATGCTGGCGGCGCCGTCCATCACGTCCATGTCGCTCTTGGAGCCCATGATGATCGCGACGCGCGGCGCGTCGACGCCGATCTCGTCGAGCTCTACGGCAAGTTCCAGCTCGGTGGCCGGCTCAGCCTGTTCGGTCATCCGCTCACCCTTTCCACGGCGCGCAGGGCAATGTCGCCACGAAGCTGACAGCCCGCGAAGTCGATCTGCTGGGCCGCAGCATATGCGGCGTCGCGCGCCGATCGCGGAGTCGCGCCGAGCGCCGTGACGTTCAGCACGCGCCCGCCCGCGGTAACGATCGCGCCGTCCTCGCGCCGCGCGGTGCCCGCGTGGGTCACCTCGATCTCGGCCGCGACGTCCTCCAGGCCGCTGATGACGTCGCCGTGTGAGGCGGAGGCCGGGTAGCCCGCGCTCGCCAGCACGAGCGTCACCGCCCAGTTGTCGTCGAACTCGAGCTCGCGCCCCTGCAGCCCGCCCGGCAGCGTCGCGGCCGCGAGCAGCTCGAGCGCGTCCGAGCGCATGCGCGGCAGCACGGCCTGCGTCTCGGGATCGCCGAAGCGGACGTTGTATTCGAGCACCTTGGGGCCCTCGGCGGTGAGCATGATCCCGGCGTACAGCACGCCGTGGAAGGGGGTGCCGCGCTCGCGCAGCAGGTCGACGATCGGCTGGTGCACGAGCGTCGCGATCTGCGCGACGCGCTCGCGCCCGACGCCCGCGACCGGCGAGTAGGAGCCCATCCCGCCCGTGTTCGGGCCCTCGTCGCCGTCGCGGATGCGCTTGTAGTCCTGGGCCGGCGCCATCGGCAGCGCGCGCTCGCCGTCGCAGAGCGCCAGCAGCGAGAGCTCCTCGCCGACCAGGCACTCCTCGACGACGACCTGCCCGGCGCCGAAGCGCCGCGCGACGAGGAAGTCCTCGAGCGTCGCGCGCGCCTCGCCGGCATCCGCGGCGATGACGACGCCCTTGCCGGCGGCGAGGCCGTCGAACTTCAGGACGACCGGGTAGCGCTCGATCGCCGCCATGCCCGCCTCGACGTCGTCGACGGCAGTCCAGCCGGCCGTGGGTACGCCCGCCGCGGCCATGACCTCCTTGGCGAACGCTTTGGAGCCCTCCAGCTCAGCGGCTGCCC
>JAXDFS010000102.1:0-2521 GCA_034665465.1 Solirubrobacteraceae bacterium | reverse complement strand
GATCGGCCTGCTGATCGGAAAGGGCGGCGAAACGATCAGGGGGCTCTCCGAGGAGTTCGAATCCCAGATCGACGTCAACGACGACGGCCAGGTGCTGGTCTACTCCGCCAACGGCGAGCTCGGCGAGGGTCTCGCGGCGCGCATCGCGTCGATGACCAAGGAGGTCGAGGTCGGCGACGAGTTCCCCGCAGCGAAGGTCGTCAAGACGACGACGTTCGGCGCCTTCATCGAGCTGTCCAAGGGCACCGACGGCCTGCTGCACATCTCGAACATCTCGCCCGGCTCGCGTGTCGAGTCGGTCGAGGACGTGCTCAACCGCGGCGACGACGTCAACGTGCGCGTCGTCGAGGTCGACAAGGAGCGTGGCCGGATCGGCCTGCGCCTCGCCGAGGATCCCGACGTCCAGGGCAAGACGGCCGAGGAGCTCGCGGCCGTCGGCACCGGCGGCGGGGGCGGCGGCGGCCGTGGCGGCGACCGCGGTGGACGCGGCGGCGATCGCGGTGGACGCGGCGGCGACCGTGGCGGCCGCGGCGGGCGCAACGGCGGCGGTCGTGACCGCGGCCGCAGCGACTCCCCGCACGCTCGCGACGATCGTTAGCAGCAGTAGTTGAGCGCGGACGCCGGCCACAAGCTCACCGAGCTCGACTCGGGCATACGGATCGTGACCGAGGCACTGCCCTCGGTCCGGTCCGTGGCGCTCGGGTTCTGGATCGGGACGGGATCCCGCCACGAGCAGGTCGAGCAGGCCGGCGTCTCGCACTTCCTCGAGCACCTGCTGTTCAAGGGCACCGACCGCTTCTCGTCGCTCGAGATCGACCAGATCTTCGACGGCATGGGCGCGGAGGTGAACGCCGGTACCGGCAAGGAGACGACGAGCGTCTACTCGCGCTTCCTGGACCAGCACCTCGACCGCGCGTTCGACGTGATGTCCGACATGGTGCTGCGGCCGGCCTACGCCGACGTCGACTCCGAGCGGCAGGTCGTGATCGAGGAGATCGCGATGTACGAGGACGAGCCGTCGGACAAGGTCCACGACGTCCTCGCCGAGGCGGTCTTCGGCGACCACCCGCTGGGGCGGCCGATCATCGGCACCGCCGACGTGGTCGGCAACGTGCCCGTCCCGCAGATCGCCCAGTACCACGACGCGCGCTACACGCCGCGCAACATGGTCGTGGCGGGCGCCGGCAACCTCGACCACGACCAGATCGTGGACATGGTGGCCCGAGCCCTGGGCTCTGCCTCTGCCTCTGCTTCTGCTTCTGCCTCTGCTTCCCAGACCGACGCGGGGCCGGGGCCCGACCCCCGCTCGCCGCGAGCGGCGTTCCATAAGAAAGTGACGGAGCAGTACCACCTCTGCCTCGGCGGCCCCGGGATCCCGCGCGGCGACGATCGCCGCTTCGCCCTGCGCGTCCTCGACACGATCCTCGGCGGCTCGAGCTCGTCGCGGCTGTTCCAGGAGGTGCGCGAGAAGCGCGGCCTGGCCTACGCGGTCTTCTCCTACACCTCGCAGTACGTCGACTCCGGCCAGATGGGCCTGTACGTCGGCACGCGGCCCGACCGTGCTGCCGAGGCGCTCGACGTGATGGCCACCGAGCTGCGCCGGATCGTCTCGGAGCCGGTGCCCGAGGAAGAGCTCGAACGGGCCAAGGAGAACGTCAAGGGGCGTACCGCGCTGTCGTTCGAGTCGACGCTTACGCGCATGAACCGGCTCGGCTCGGCCGTGCTGACCGACGTGCCGGTGCTCTCGCTCGACGAGATCGTGGCCGCCATCGAGGCGGTCAGCGCCGACGACGTTGCCGAGCTCGCACACGAGCTGCTCGACCCGGCGCGACTGTCGGCCGCCGGCGTGGGGGGCGACGAGGACGTCTTCCGCAAGGCCCTCGAGCCCGTGTCCTCCGAGCTCGCCGCCGCGGCGTGAGCGTCATCAACGTCGCCGTGTCCGGCGCCGCGGGGCGCATGGGCGCGACGGTCGTGGCCGCCGTCGAGGGCGCCGACGACATGGAGCTCGTCGGCCGCGCCGACCCGCAGCTCGAGACCGGCCTGCAGGACGTGCTCGGCGACGCCGACGTCGTCGTCGACTTCTCGACGCCCGCCACCGCGCTCGACAACGCGCGCATGTGCATCGAGGCCGGCGTCCACTGCGTCACCGGCACCACCGGCGCCGACTACACCCAGCTCGCGGGCGTCGGCTCGGCCAACCTCTTCTTCGCCCCCAACTTCGCGATCGGCGCGGTGCTGCTGATGCGGTGCTCGCAGCAGATCGCCCGGCACATGCCCGAGTGCGAGGTGATCGAGCTCCACCACGACGGGAAGGTCGACGCGCCGTCGGGCACGGCGATCCACACCGCCGAGCTGATCCGTGCCGCGGGGGGCAACGTGCACGAGCCGATCCACTCGGTGCGCCTGCCGGGGCTCGTCGCGCACCAGGAGGTCGTCTTCGGCGGCCTCGGCCAGACGCTGACGCTGCGCCACGACTCGATCGCGCGCGAGAGCTTCTTGCCCGGCGTCCTGCTGGCCGTCC
>JAXDFS010000101.1:0-15582 GCA_034665465.1 Solirubrobacteraceae bacterium | reverse complement strand
GGCAGCGGCGACTGGCCTCGTCGACCATGGCGTCGACGTCGGTCTCGATGCGGGCCCGTCTCGCGCTCAGCCTGAACCGTCTCTCGCCCGCGACGTCGACGAGCGGCTTCTCGAGGCGGGCGACGAGACGCTCGCTCAGCCTCGCGCGAGCGGCGCTCTCGCTGAGACCGCCGACATCGACGCCGCCGACGCTGATGCCCTCGGCGAGCGTGTCGCTGCGCGATTCGTCGTACGCGATCATCGCGCCGGCAGCTACGAAGACGACCGCGACCAGCGCTGCTGCGATGATGATGGTTGTCCGGCTCATGCCTTCCATGACCTGTCGTGATACCCGCCCCGTGGCGTTCACCTTAGGGGACGTTTAGGTCCCGGCCAACCAGTTCGGCGGGGGTTGCGTCAGACGTTGGCGCGTCGGCGCAGCACCGGGTCCAGCCGCGTGGCGAGCTCGCTCCAGTCGCCGGCGCAGATGACGTCCTCCTCCTCGCAGAGGTCGCGGTTCCACGGGTGGCTGATCGTGGCGACGGCGATGCCGCGCTCGATCGCGCGGGCGAGGTTCTCCGGACTGTCGTCGATCAGCAGGTCGATGCCGAGGTGGACGCAGTGGCCGACCTTGTCGTGCGCGCAGTACAGCTCGTCGTAGGGCAGGCCGATCTGGGCGAGCCAGCGGGCGGTCGCGTCGTAGGTGTGCGGATCGCGATGGCTCGTGATGTGGATGAAGTGACCGGCCTCGTGCCAGCGCCGGACGGTCTCGACGGCGTCCGGATAGGGCTCGCCCGCCAGGATCGCGGCCTCGCAGTGCGTCTCCTGGATGCAGAGGTGCAGCTGGTCGGGCCGCAGGCGGGTGATCCCCCAGTCCAGCTGCTCCTCGTAGGGCAGGTCGATGCCGAAGCGCCTGCGGGCGGCATCCGACAGGACGTTCCAGTAGTGGTGCAGCGTGGAATCGATGTCGATCGCGATGCGCATGTCTGTAGCTTGTCGGCACCCGGTGCCGACTTCCTCAAGCGTAGAACAGCGCACGTGCATGGATGGCTACGGTCCGCCCGGGCGTTCGCGCTGGATGGACGTCGACTGGCGCGCCCACCGCCGCTACGAGATCTTTGCCGGGCGGCGGGTGAACGTCGTCGAGATCGGCAGCGGCCCGCCGTTGCTGTTCGTGCACGGGCTCGCGGGCTCCTGGACGAACTGGCTGGAGACCATCTGCGAGTTCGCCCGCGACCATCGCGTGGTCGCGCTGGACCTGCCGGGCTTCGGCGCCTCGGAGGTGACCGACGAGCCGATCTCGATCGTCGGCTACGCCGACCTGCTCGAGTCGCTGTGCGCGAAGCTCTCGATCTCCAGCGCCGCGGTCGTCGGCAACTCGATGGGCGGCCTGGTCGGCGTCGAGCTCGCGCTGCGCCACCCGCAGCGCGTCGAGCGCCTGTGCCTGGTCTCGGCGGCGGGGCTCAGCATCGAGAAGCTGCCGCTCGAGCACCTGCTGCGCGCCCTGGGACCGCTGGAGCGCGTCATCTCGTTCTACGGGAGCATGGTTGCCGCGCGCTCCTCGACGCTCGCCCGCCGCGCGCGGCTGCGCAAGCTCATGCTGCTGATGGTCACCGCGCACGGCGACCGGCTGCCCGCGCCGCTGGCCGCGGAGCTCGTCGCCGGGGCCGGGCGGCCCGGCCTGCTGCCCGGGCTGCGGGCGATGACCAACTACCCGATCCGCCACCGGCTCGCCGAGATCGCGTGCCCGACGTTCATCGTGTGGGGCGAGCGCGACCACATGGTGCCGGTCAAGGACGCCTTTGAGTTCGAGCGGCTGATCACCGGGGCGCGCAAGGTCATCTACGCGGACACCGGCCACGTGCCGCAGCTCGAGCGCCCGGTCTGCTTCAACGACGATCTGCGGGCGTTTCTCGAGGAGGAGCCGGGCGAGCGCGCCCCCGTGGGCTGATCGCGCGCGGCGGGTACGCGGCCAGCGTGATCCGCATCGGCTGCAGCGGCTGGAACTACCGCTCCTGGCGCGAGGACTTCTATCCGAAGGGCCTGCCGGCGTCGCGCTGGCTGGAGCACTACGCGTCGGTGTTCGACACGGTCGAGGTCAACACGACCTTCTATCGCCTGGCCCGCGCGGAGGCCGTCGAGCGCTGGGCGCGCCAGACGCCGGAGGGCTTCTGCTTCGCGGTGAAGTCCTCGCGCTATCTGACGCACATGAAGCGGCTCACCGACCTCGAACGCGGCGTCCAGCGCCTCTACGAGCCGCTGCAGCCGCTCGCCCGGGCCGGGCGCTTCGGCCCGATGCTGTGGCAGCTGCCGCCCAACTTCCACCGCGACGACGAGCGCCTGGCGCGCGCGCTGGACCGCTTGCCGCCCGGACGCCATACGTTCGAGTTTCGCCATCCGAGCTGGTTCTGCGACGAGGTCTACGAGCTGTTGCGCTGGCACGGCGTGGCGCTGGCGATCGGCGACCGCAAGGGGCTCGACTTCCAGGCGCACGAGATCACCGCGGACTTCACCTACGTGCGCTTTCACTACGGCCGTCGCGGCCGGCGCGGCAACTACTCCCAGAGCGAGCTGCGCGAGTGGGCGCAGCGGATCGCGGAGCGGGGACGCGCGGTCGACGTCTACGCGTACTTCAACAACGACTGGGAGATCTTCGCGCCGCGCAACGCGCGCGCGCTGCGGCGGATGCTCGCCGCTCTCGCGGCTGCTACGTGACGGCGCCCTGCGAGGCGCTGGAGACGAGCCTGGCGTACTTGCCCAGGACGCCGCCGAGCTCGGAGTGGTCGGGGCCCTCGTAGGCGGCGATCCGCTCGTTGATCGTGGAGACGTCGAGGTCGACGTCCAGGCGGCGCTCGTCGACGTCGATGGTGATGATGTCGCCGTCGGCCACGGCGGCGATCGGGCCGCCGCGAACGGCTTCGGGGGCGACGTGGCCGGCCATGAAGCCGTGCGTCGCGCCGCTGAAGCGCCCGTCGGTGAGCAGCGCGACGTGCTCGCCCATCCCGACGCCGTTCAGCGCGGCGGTGACCGCGAGCATCTCGCGCATCCCCGGGCCGCCCGCCGGGCCCTCGTTGCGGATGACGATGACGTCGCCCTTCTCGATCGTCTCGCCGACGACGGCGGCCATCGCGTCCTCCTCGCTGTCGAAGACGCGGGCAGGGCCCTCGTGGCGGCGGCGCTCGTGGCCCGAGAGCTTGACGACGCAGCCCTCGGGCGCGAGGTTGCCGCGCAGGATCGCCAGGCCGCCGGTGGCCTTGATCGGGTCGCTGAGCGGGCGCACCACCTGCTGGCCAGGGGTCTCGACGGCCTCGCGGGCGTGCTCGCCGACGGTGCGGCCGGTGACGGTGATCGCGTGCTCGTGCAGCAGGCCCGCCTCGAGCAGCCGCTTGGCGACGAGCGGCACGCCGCCGGCCGCGTAAAGATCGGTCGCGACGTACCTGCCGCCCGGCTTGAGGTCGCACAGCAGCGGCGTCGCCTCCGAGATGCGGTCGAAGTCGTCGATGTCGAGCTCGACGCCGGCCTCGCGGGCGATCGCGAGCAGGTGCAGGACGCCGTTGGTCGAGCCGCCGCTCGTCGCGATCGCGGCGATCGCGTTCTCGATCGACTCCTTGGTGATGATGTCGCGCGGGCGCAGGCCGCGCTCGAGGACGTCCATGACGAGCTTGCCGGCCTCGACCGCGACCGCGGCCTTGTTCTCGTGCACGGCGGGGACCATCGCGCTGCCCATCGGGCTGATGCCGAGCACCTCGAAGGCCATCGCCATCGTGTTGGCGGTGAACTGCCCGCCGCACGCGCCGGCGCCGGGGCTGGCGACGTGCTCGAGCTCGGAGAGCTCCTCGTCGCTCATCTTGCCCGCCGCGTGGCGGCCGACGGCCTCGAAGACGTCCTGGATCGTCACGTCGCTGCCGCGGAAGCGGCCCGGCATGATCGACCCGCCGTAGAGCATCACCCCGGGCACGTTGAGGCGCGCGAGCGCCATGACGGTGCCCGGGATCGTCTTGTCGCAGCCGCTCAGGCAGACGAGGCCGTCGAAGAGGTGGCCCAGCGCGACGAGCTCGATCGAGTCGGCGATGACCTCGCGGCTGACGAGGCTCGTGCGCATCCCGCTCGTGCCCATCGTGATGCCGTCGGAGATCGCGATCGTGTTGAGCTCCATCGGCGTGCCGCCGGCGGCGCGGATGCCGTCCTTGACCTTGGCGGCCAGCGCGCGCAGGTGGAAGTTGCAGGGCATCGTCTCGATCCAGGTCGAGGCGACGCCGATGATCGGCTTCTTGAGGGCCTCCTCGTCGAAGCCGATGCCGTAGAGGTAGGCGCGGGCGGCGGCGCGCTCGGGCCCCTCGGTGAGGGCGCGGCTGCGGTGCTTGGGATCGAGCTTGGCTTCGGTGCTCGTCACGGGGCGGGAACACTACCCGCGCCGCTGCGCTGGTCGCGGAGGCGCTCCTGCTCCCACTGGCCGAGGCGCCAGAGGTCCCGGCGCACCTGCCTGGGGTCGACCTGGCGGCCCGGAAGGTGCATGTTCGCGCTCGCGATGATGCGCCGCTCGTCGCCCGTCAGCGCCATCCACTTCGCCAGCACGTCGTCGGAGTCGGGCAGGCGCGAGGAGCCGTAGGGCCGCGTCTCGTCGGGGAAGGTCACGCAGTACTCGCTGAGCAGGCGGCGCGTCTGGGGCAGGTAGGCCACGATCGGCTTGTGCGGGTAGACGAGGTAGGCGTACGGCGCGCCGCGGCCGTCGCGATCGCGCAGCGGGCCCTCCGCGAGCGCGCCCCAGACCCGGATGAAGCCCAGGTCGCGGTACATCGCCCACTCCTCCTCGTTGACGCACGAGCGCAGCAGCGTGCGCGCTCGCTGCTCCGCGCGGCGCTCACGGCCCGGGTCGTAGCCGTCGACCTCGATCCGCGCGCGGCTGGCGCGCCAGCGGGCGACGCGCTCGGACACGATCGGCCAGCCGACCTCCCAGAGCAGGACGACGACCACGATGACGCTGGCGCTGATGGCGAGGATCACGGCGCCGGCTTTCCGCTAGTGCCCGCCGGCTGCGCGCGGGAAGAAGATCACGCGCTCGGCGTCGAGCGGGACGTCGTCGAAGCTCGACACCATCTGCGCCTCCCGCCGACCGCCGGCCGACGCGCGCGGCACCGCCGCCCACATGCCGGCCTCCAGCTGCGCGCGAAAGGCCTCCACGAGCTCGTCGTGCTGCTCGGGCACGTCGACGTCGCCCTCTGCGATGAGGACTTCGCCATGACCGGGCTTCATGCGCAGAAGTCGCACGGCGAGCGATTATGACAAAGCGAACGAGCGCCGCGGGCACATACCGGCGAGACGCCGGGTTTGCTGGCGCGGTCGCGGCGATCCGGCGGCCTCAGTCCCCCCGCGCGAGCCCGAAGACGTCGACCGGGCCCGCCCCCTCCCCCAGGTCCCGCAGCCCGTCGCCGACGGCCTGTTCGGCGACCCGCCGCGCGTGTCGCGCGGCCGCCAGCGGCTCGTCACCGAGCGCCAGCCGCGCGGCGAGCGTGGAGGAGTGCGTGCAGCCCGAGCCATGAGCGGCGCCGTCGGGGTGGCGCTCGCCGGGCAGCTCGGTCAGCGTCGTCCCGTCGAAGAACAGATCGGTCGCCGTGTCGCGATGCCCGCCGGTGATCACGACGAACGCCGGCCCGAGCGCGTGCAGCGCGCGCGCGAGCTCCAGCCCGTCGAGCGTGTCGTCACCCGCGAGCGTGCGCGCCTCGGCGAGGTTCGGCGTGATCACGGTCGCGCGCGACACGATCAGCGTGCGCAGGGCCTCGATCGCATCCTGCGCCAGCAGCCGCGCGCCCGACTCGGCCACCATGACCGGATCGTGGACGACCGGGGTGCCCGCCGGCAGCCCGTCGAGGGCCGCCGCCACCGCCTCGATCGTCGCGACGTCGCCGAGCATCCCGATCTTCACCGCGTCGACGCCCAGGTCCTCGGCGACCGCCCGCACCTGCGCGGCGATGATCTCCGGCGCCACCGGCGCGACCGCGCTGACCGCGACGGTGTTCTGCACCGTGATCGCCGTGATCGCCGTCGCACCGTGCACGCCCGCGCGGGCGAACGCCTTGATGTCGGCCTGGATGCCGGCCCCGCCCCCGGAGTCCGATCCGGCGATCGACAGCGCGACGGGGACCGGGCGGGGGCTCACGGCAGCGAGGATACGCACGCCTGGCGCGCCGCCGCCCGGCGTCACACGGCCCGGACATAGCGACCTCCGGTCCCGCGGCGCAGGAATCCCAGCAGCTCGAGCTCCGCCAGGCCCGCCAGCGCGTGCTGGGCCTCGGCGGGCGTGGCGGCGAGCGCCGAGACCGTGTCGCACCCGTCCTCGACGCGCGCCAGCAGCGCCCGCAGGGGCGCCGCGACGCCCTGCGGATCTCGACCCGCCAGCGCGGTCGCGACGCCGATGCCCAGCGCCTCGTCCAGCGCGTCCTGCGCATGGCGGATGACGAACGCGCCGTCGCGCAGCAGCGCGTTCGAGCCCGCGGCCCGCGGCGCGAGCACCGATCCCGGCACCGCCCCGACGGCGCGCCCGAGATCCTGCGCGAGCTCGGCGGTGATGAGCGAGCCCGAGCGCTCCGCGGCCTCGACCACGATCGTCAGCGACGCCAGACCGGCGATCGTGCGATTGCGAGCCGGGAAGCACCACTTCAACGGCGTGAAGCCCGGCGGCATCTCCGACAGCACGGCCTGCGTGCGAACGAGCTCGCGGTACAGGCCGCGCTTGCTCGGCGGGTAGGCGACGTCGGCGCCCGATGCCAGGACCGTGATCGTCGGGCCGCCGACCTCCAGCGCGCCCTCGTGCGCGGCGGAGTCCACGCCGAGCGCCATGCCGCTGACGACCGTCACCCCGGCCGCGGCGAGCCCGCGCCCGAGGCCCCGGGCGATTTCGAGCGCATCGTGGCCGGCGCGCCGGGCCCCGACCACGGCGACGGCGGGCGCGTCGTCATCGGCCAGCACCGCCAGTCGCGCCGTGTCACCGGCGACGTGCAGGACCGCCGGGGCGTCGGGAGCCTGGCGCAGCCGCGGCGGATAGGCGCCGTCATGGCGGCAGACGGCATCCAGTCCCGCCGCCGACAGCTGGGCGCGCGAGCTCTGCGGATCGAAGCGCGCGCGAAAGTCCTCGAGCTTGGCGCGCCGCTCGCCGGCCAGCGCGGCCAGCAGGCGCTCGTCCGGGAGCGCGAGCAGCTCGCAGATGTGGCGGTGATCGCGCCGGGCGCGCTCGACGTGCGGCGCCAGTCGCGCGACGAGCGCTGTCCGCCGCAGGCAGTCGTTGCAGGCACTCATGCCGCCTGCGCCGCCTCGAGCACGTTCTCCTCGCGCAGGCCCAGCGCCTCGACGACGTCGATCGCGCGCACGCGATCGCTGCCCTTGAGGTCGGCGATCGTCCGCGCCACCCGTAGGACGCGCCCGTGACCGCGGGCGCTCAGCTCGCCCTTGGCGTAGGAGCGCTGCAGGGCCGCGAGGGCGGCCGTGTCGGCGCGCACGTGCGCGCTCATCAGGCGCGGGGTCAGCTCGGCGTTCGTCCTGAGGCCCGTCCCGGCGAGGCGCCGCGACTGGCGCTCGCGCGCCTCGAGGACGGCGGTGCGAACCTCGGCCGAGCTCGTTCCCGCGCCGGCCGCAAGCTGCTCGCCGCTCGGACGCGGCATGTCGACGAGCATGTCGATGCGGTCGAGCAACGGCCCGCTGAGCTTGCGGCGATGACGGGCGATGTCGCCCGGCGAGCATCGACAGCGCGGCTCGCCGCCCATCCCGCAGGGACACGGGTTCGTCGAGGCGATCAGCTGAAAGCGCGTCGGGAAGACGACCGTGCGCTGCCCGCGGACGATCGCTACGACGCCGTCCTCCAGCGGCTGGCGCAGCGCTTCCAGCGAGGAGCGGCTGAACTCCGAGAGCTCGTCCAGGAACAGGACGCCGTGGTGGGCCAGGCTCGCCTCGCCCGGCGACGGCACCGAGCCGCCACCGACGAGTCCCGGCGCCGAGATCGAATGATGCGGGGCACGCAGTGGGCGCCGGCTCACGAGCCCGCCGCCCGAGTGCAGGCCCGCGACGCTGTGGATGCGCGTGACGGTCACTGCCTCGTCCCGGCTCAGCGGTGGCAGCACGGATATCAGCCGGCGAGCGAGCATCGTCTTGCCGGTCCCCGGCGGGCCCGACAGCAGGAGGTTGTGCGCGCCGGCGGCCGCGATCGTCAGCGCGCGGATCGCCCCGGAGTGCCCCCGGACATCGGCCAGGTCGGGCCCGTCCTGCGGCGGCTCTGCGGGCGGGAGCGGAGGAGGCAGCTCCGGCGTGTCGGCCCCGCGCAGGATCGCCGCGACCTCGCGCAGGGTGGACACGCCCGCGACCGCCAGGCCGTCGACCAGCGCCGCCTCGCGGGCGCATTCGCGCGGGACGATCAGTCCGGCCATGCCCGCCCGGCGCGCGCCCTCGGCGACGGCGAGCACGCCGCGGCAATGGCGCAGGTCGCCGCTGAGCGAGAGCTCCCCGAAGACCGCCCAGCGCTCGAGCTCGGCTGCCGGAAGCTGCTCGGACGCGGCCAGGATCCCGCAGGCGGTCGCGAGATCGAAGCCGGGACCGACCTTGCGCAGGTGCGCGGGCGCGAGATTGACGGTGATCCGCCGCTGCGGGAACGAGAACTCGGAGTTCAGCAGCGCGGCGTGGACGCGCTCGCGCGACTCGCGCACGGCGGCGTCCCCGCGGCCGACGATGGTGAATGCGGGCAGTCCGCGGCGCAGGTCGACCTCGACGGTGATCCGCCGCGAGGCGAGGCCGTCGATCGCGAAGGTCGTGACATGGGCGAGCATTGGCCGCACGCTAGGCCTGAACGCGTGTCGGCGCAGCACCGCTCTGCGACATTTCTGCCCTGCAAATGCAACGAATCTCTGCGGTGGACGGGCCGCGGGAAGTTGTCACAGATCCTGCGCGCATTCGTTGCGATGACGTGCTGACACGGCACGCGACCAGTCCTAGGTTCGACGGTCATGACCACCGATCTCCGCCAGCACCTCGGCCGCACCGGGGAGCATCTCGCCCTCGAGCACCTCCAGCGGCTCGGTCTCCGGCTCGTCACGCGCAACCACCGCACGCGTTACGGCGAGATCGACCTCATCGTCTGTGACGACTCCACGCTCGTCTTCGTCGAGGTCAAGGCGCGCCGCGAGGGCGCGGTGGCCGGAGCGCGCGAATCGGTCCCGCCGCGCAAGCAGCGCCAGGTGCGCCGGATGGCGGCGGCGTGGCTCGTCGAGACCACGGACCGGCCGCGCGCACGCGAGCTGCGCTTCGACGTCGTCGCGGTCACCGTCGACCGCCACGGGGCACTCATCCGCCTCGATCACCTCGAGGCGGCGTTCTGATGGCGCTGGTGGACGTGGCCGGAAATTCTGCGAGGTCTTGCCGGATGCCCGGCCGTGATCTGACGGTCGACGGTGATCCGGTGTGCGTGCCTGTGGCACGTACCCGGTCGCCGGCGGCGGTCAGGCACGGATCGGGCGCCGGCAAAACCCGCAGAACTTGCGGACGCGTCTACCTAGAGCGCGAGCTGCTGGTACGCCGTCGACTGAAAGCTCAGGCGATGCAGCGGCGAGACGCCGAGGCGCTGGATGGCCTCGCGGTGCTCCGGGGTCGAGTAGCCGACGTGCGCGGCGAACTCCCAGCCCGGGTGCAGCACGTCGGCGCGGCGCATGTAGCGGTCGCGGGTGACCTTCGCGATGATCGATGCGGCCGCGATCGCGGCCGACGTGGCGTCGCCCTCGACGATGGCGCGCTGCTCGTGGCCGACGTCGCCGACCGCGAAGCCGTCGGAGAGGCACAGGCAGCCGGGGCGGGCGACGCCGAGCAGCGCGTCGCGCAGGGCGGCGAGGTTGGTCTTGTGCAGCCCGCGGACATCGATCGTGCGCGCGCAGCGCGAGACCACGCACACCTTGACTGCGGTCCGCAGCACGATCGGGAAGAGCTCCTCGCGAACCTCGATCGAGTGCTGCTTGGAGTCGTTGAGACGGCTGAGCGCGCGCAGGTCCCGACTCGTCAGCGCCTCGACGTCGAACAGGACCGCAGCGGCGACGAGCGGGCCGGCCAGGCAGCCGCGGCCGGCCTCGTCGGCACCGGCGATCCAGCGCACGCCGAGGCGGCGGTCGTAGGCGAACAGGCGGCGGCCGGAGTTGCGCCGGTGCTTTGCGGCCTTGCGCCGCCGGACGGCGGCACGGTCCTCAGCGGTCGGCACCGGCGGCGCCCCGGCGGGGGCCTCGGCGGTGACTGTCATCACGGGCTCCACGGTCAGAGCGCATCATGAAGCAGCGGTCGGGCGGAACGGCGGCGCGGGCGCTACAGGAGCCCGATGCGCTTCGGCGGCCAGTAGGTGGCGAAGGCGTTGCCGATGATCCAGTCGCGCGGGATCGGACCCCAGAAGCGGCTGTCGTCAGACGAGCCACGATTGTCGCCCATCATGAAGTAGTGCTTGGGCGGGATCTTGATCGGCTCCGGCAGGTCACAGCCCTCGCCCCCGCCGCAGGGCGCGATGAACGGCTCCTTCTGGCGCTTTCCGTTGAGGATGACGTGGCCGCCCTGGATCGAGATCGTGTCCCCCGGCCCGGCGACGATGCGCTTGATGAAGTTGACCGACGCCTTCGTCGGCGTTGGCGCCGGGCAGGCCTGGTCGTCGCGGTGCTGCGCGCCGCACTCCTTGCCGTTCTCGGCGCCCGTCGGCGGGTGGAACACCGTGACGTCGCCGATCGCGGGGTTGCCGAAGTTGTTGCCGATGCGGTTGACGAGCACGCGCTGGCCCGGCGTCAGGGTCGGCACCATCGATGGCGACGGGATGCGGTAGGGCTTGACGAGGAAGGCCTGGATCCCGAGCGCGAGCCCGAGCGCGACCGCGACGATGAGGACGAGCTCGACAAGCGAGTTGCCGAGCGAGGAACGCGCCTGTTTCACGCCTGCTCGCCGGCGGCGGCCGCTTCGGCCTCTCCGTCGGCAGCGGTCTCCTCAGGCTGGGCGGGGCCGGCGGTAGCCGCCTCGACCGCCTCGGCGACCGTCTCCTCCACGACCGCGCCCTCCGCGTCGATCGCCTCCGGCACGGCGGCCGCCTCGGCCTCCAGCTGGGCCGACGGGTCGTGCAGCAGCCCTGGAACGACGCGCTCCTCGGGACCGGTGTACCGGCGCTCGCGGACGCGGGCGCGCTTTCCGACGCGGTCTCGGAGGTAGTAGAGCTTGGCGCGGCGCACGTCACCGCGGGCGGCGATGTCGATCTTCTCGATCTTCGGCGAGTGCACGGGGAACGTGCGCTCGACGCCGACCCCGAAGGACTGCTTGCGCACGGTGAAGGTCTCGCGTGCCCCGTGGCCCTGGCGCTTGATGACGACGCCCTCGAAGACCTGGGTGCGACGGCGCGTGCCCTCGATCACCTGGAAGTGGACGCGCAGGCGATCGCCGGCCTGGAAGTTGGGGACTCGGCGCAGCTGAGCGCGCTCGAGGCTTTCGATGACTGAGGACATGGCGAAGAAAGGGCGCGGACGAAGGGTGGCCGCGCCGAGTGCTGGATGGTAGCGAAGCGCTCTCTCAGCCGGTTTCGCCGCGATCGTGCGAGCGCGCGCGCCGCCATGCCCGGATCTCCTCGTGGTGGCCCGAGAGCAGCACGTCGGGCACCTTCCAGCCGCGGTACTCGGCCGGGCGCGTGTAGTGCGGGTACTCCGGGCGGCCCCCGAGCGCCACCGAGTAGGACTCCTCCAGAACAGACTCGCTGTGGCCGAGCGCGCCCGGTTGCTTGCGCAGCACGGCGTCGGCGACCACCATCGCCGCCAGCTCGCCGCCCGCGAGCACGTAGCGCCCGATCGACAGCGTCTCGGTGGCGAAATGCTCGAGGATGCGCTCGTCGAAGCCCTCGTAGCGCCCGCACAGCAGCGTGACGTCGGGCTCCTGCGCGAGCTCGTCGACGAGCGCGTCGTCGAGCAGGCGCCCGCTGGGCGTCAGCGCGATCACGCGCCGCTGGCCGCGCAGGTCGAGCGGGTCGACGCCGTAGAAGGCCCGCAGGGCGGCGTCCATGACGTCTACGCGCAGCACCATCCCCGCCCCGCCGCCGAACGGCGTGTCGTCGACTTGGCCGCCGCTCAGCGGCGTGTGCTCGCGCAGGTCCAGCGTGCGCAGCTCGTGCCCCGCCGCCAGTGCGTTGGCGACGTGGCGCTGGGAGACGAACCAGTCAAACCAGTCCGGAAACAGGGTGACGACGTCGAGGCGCAGCGCGGTCAGCTCCGCGGCGGGTCGGGGGCGGCGCCGTCCTCGCCCACGCCCAGAAACGCGGGATCGACGACGATCCGGCGCTGCTCGAGCGAGACCTCGAGGACCGCGTCGGCCACGAGCGGCACGAGCAGCTCGCCGACCTCCAGCACCTCGCAGGACGGCAGCGCGCGCATCCGCTGCACGTGGCCGAGCTCGCCGCCCGCGGGCGTGACGACGACGCAGCCCTCGAGATCCTCGGCCCAGTACTCCCCGGGCGCCAGCGCCGGCGCGTCAACCCGCGCGACCAGCAGCTCGGACTCGCGCAGCGCCTCGATGCCGGCCCGGTCCTCGATGCCCTCCAGGCGCAGGATCGGCCGTTCCGCGGTCCCGGCCCGCCGGACGATCTCGTGCACGGTGTCGCCGATGCGCACCGACCCTCCGAGCACGAGCAGCACCGCCCGCGGCCGGGTCACGTGAAACGAGCCGTCCAGTCCGTGCGGGCGCCCGACGCGGCCCGCGTTGAGGAGGCTCATCGGGGCCTGCGGCGGAGCACGCGGCCTAGTCGACGATGTCGACGAAGACGCGGCAGCCTTCCTTGACGGCGGCCGCCTTCAGCACGGTGCGCAGCGCGTTGGCGGTCCGGCCCCCGCGCCCGATGACCTTGCCGTAGTCGTCCTCCCCCACGGACAGCTCGAGCACGACCGTGCCGTCGTCCTCGTCGAACTGCTCGACGCGGACGGCGTCGGGATCGTCGACCAACGCCCGGGCGAGATATGCGAGCAGCTCCTGCACGGCGGCGAGCGAAGGCGGACGTCTAGGAGATGCCGTTGATGCGCAGGAGCTTGCGCACCTGATCTGACGGCTGAGCGCCGCGCTGCAGCCAGTGGCGCGCGCGGTCCTCGTCGACGCGGATCGTCGACGGCTCCGTCTGGGCGTTGTAGTGCCCGATCGTCTCGATCACGCGGCCATCGCGCGGCGAGCGGGAGTCGGCGACGACGATGCGCCAGATCGGATCTTTGCGTCCACCGACGCGTGTGAGTCTCATTCGGACAGCCATAAGCGAACCGGGAGCCTACCGACCCTGACGCATGAGCGCCTGAAGGTCGGGCATCTTGCCCTTCCCGAGCTGCTTCATCAGCTTCTGCATCTGGCCGAACTGCTTGACGAGCTGGTTGACGTGCTGGACCGTCGTGCCGGAGCCGCGCGCGATCCGCAGCCGCCGCGATCCCTTGATGAGATCCGGCCGCCGGCGCTCGAGCGGCGTCATCGACAGGATGATCGCCTCGATGCGGTCGAGCTCGCGCTCGTCGACCTTGACGTTCTTCATCTGCGAGCCCTGGAAGCCGGGAATCATCCCCAGCAGCGACTGCAGCGGGCCCATCTTGCGCATCATCTTCAGCTGCGAGAGGAAGTCCTCGAAGGTGAACTCGTTGCGGCGCAGCTTGCGCTCGAGCTCCTTGGCCTCGTCCTCGTCGATCTGGGCCTCGGCCTTCTCGATGAACGACAGGACGTCGCCCATGCCGAGGATCCGCTGCGCCATGCGGTCGGGGTGGAAGCGCTCGAACTGGTCGAGCTTCTCGCCCGTCGACGCGAAGAGGATCGGCTTGCCGGTGACGGCGTTGACCGACAGCGCGGCGCCGCCGCGGGCGTCGCCGTCGAGCTTGGTCATGAGCACGCCGTCGAAGGCGACCGCCGAGGCGAACTGCTCGGCGACGTTGACGGCGTCCTGGCCGGTCATCGCGTCGACGACGAGCAGCACCATCATCGGCTTGACGGCCTTGCGGATCTTCACGAGCTCGTCCATGAGCCGCTCGTCGATGTGCAGGCGCCCCGCGGTGTCGACGATCAGGACGTCCTTGCCATCTCGCTTGGCCTGGTCCAGCGCCCACCTTGCGATGTCGACGGGGTCGCGGTCGGTCCCCTGCTCGTAGACCGTGGCGCCGACCTGGCCGCCGACCTTGACGAGCTGGTCGACCGCCGCCGGGCGGTACACGTCGCATGCCGCCAGCGCGACCGACGAGCCATGCTCGGTCTGCAGATAGCGGGCGAGCTTGGCGGACGCGGTCGTCTTGCCGGAGCCCTGCAGGCCGGCCATGAGGATGACCGTCGGCGGTCGCGGCGCGAACACGACGCCGGCGCTGGACCCGCCCATGAGCGCGGTCAGCTCCTCGTTGACGATCTTGACGACCTGCTGGCCGGGGTTCAGCTGCCCGATGACGTCAGCCCCGAGGCAGCGCTCCTTGACGGTCGCGGTGAACGACTTGACGACCTTGAAGTTCACGTCGGCCTCGAGCAGCGCGAGGCGGATCTCGCGCATCGCGGCGTTGACGTCGGCCTCCGTCAGCGTGCCGCGCGAGCGGACGTCGGCGAGCGTCGCCTGGAGCTTCTCTGAGAGGGAGTCGAACACGGTCGCCCAGTCTAGGAGGCCGCTGATCTAGGCGAGGCGGACGAGCGTGATCCCGTCGCGCACGGTGAGCATGACGCTGATGACGCGGGGGTCGGCGGCGACGTGGTCGTTGAACGCGCGCAGCGCCCGCGTGTTGTCGTCGTCGTCATCGCTCGGAGGGTCGGCGACGCGGCCGCTCCACAGGACGTTGTCGGCGACGATCAGGCCGTGTTCGGAGAGCTTGGGCAGCACCGCCTCGTAGTAGGCGAGGTAGCCGCGCTTGTCGGCATCGATGAAGACGAGGTCGAAGGGCCCGTCGAGCGTCGCGATCGAGTCGATCGCCGGACCGCGCAGGATCTCGATGCGGTCGGCGAGACCGGCGGCGCCGATGTGGCGATCGGCGAACTCGGCGTGCTCGCCGGAGAGCTCGAGCGTCACGATCCGCGCATCGGCGGGCAGCGCGCCGGCCATCGACAGCGCGCTGTAGCCCGAGTACGTGCCGATCTCCAGCACGAGCCGCGGCCGCGCGAGGAAGACGAGCATCTCCAGCAGCCGGCCCTCGACCTCGCCGGTGAGCATCCCGGGCGAGCTGAGCGTCTCGCGGGTCTCGCGCTCGAGCGCCTGCAGATGCGCGGCGGCCGGCGTCGTGTGCGCCACGGCGTAGGCCTCGACGGCCTCGGAGACGAGGTCGGGGCTCACGCGGCCGGCGGCGGCGGTGGTGGATCGGCCGGCCGCACGGCGCCTGCGATCGCGCCCCCGATGTTGCCGAGCGCCTGGCTGAACTCGCTCGGGATCACGAAGATCTTGTTGGCGTCCCCTTGGGCCAGCTTGGGCAGCATCTGCAGGTACTGGTAGGACAGCAGGCCCTGGTCGGGCGCGCCTTCGTGGATCGCCTGAAAGACCGTGTCGATCGCCTTCGCCTCGCCCTCGGCGCGCAGGATCGCCGCCGTGCGCTGGCCCTCGGCGCGCAGCACCGCGGCCTGCTTCTCGCCCTCGGCGTT
>JAXDFS010000100.1:0-3452 GCA_034665465.1 Solirubrobacteraceae bacterium | reverse complement strand
TCGTCGACACGCTCTTCGACGACGACGCGCAGATGATCCTCGCCTACCTGCTCAGCATCGGGCGCTCCCCGCGCGACCTCACCGACATCGTGCTGACGCACGCGCACCGCTCGCACCTGGGCGGGGTCGCGGCGCTCAAGCGCATGAGCAACGCGCGCGTGCACTGCCACGATGCCGAGGCCGCGATCGTCGCCGGCCGCGAGCAGGCGCGCCCCGTCCGCCTGCTGCCGATCCGCCCGCTCGTCCTCTATCCGTTTCGCGTGCTGTCCTACCTGCACCGCCCGCCGCACGAGCCCTGCGAGGTCGACCACACGATCGGCGAGGACGACAGCGTGGGGACGCTGAAGGTGCTGCACGTGCCGGGCCACACCCCGGGGCACGTCGCGTTCATGTGGCGCGAGCGCATCCTGATCGTCGGCGACGCGATCCTGACCTGGCCGAGCTTCGGCCCCGGCTGGCCGGGATTCAACCTCGACGAGGCCGAATACCAGCGCTCACTGCGCCGGCTCGTCGACATCGAGCCGGAGATCGTGGGCCCCGGCCACGGCCCGCCGATGTGCCACGCCACGCCCGAGCGGCTGGCGACGCTGTTGCAGTAGAGCCTGACTGGAGTGTTTTGAGCTATATCCGCTCAAAATCCTCCGGTGACGAACCGGCATGCCTCTCAGCCCACTCGCGGCCATGGCTGGAACGGGTTCTCCACGCCGCGCAGCGCGGGCTCCAGCGCGGGCAGCCGGCGGCGCAGGATGCCGGCCATCGTCGCGTCGTCGATCCAGTCCAGGCCCTCGCGGGTGTAGACCGCCTCGCGGTAGTCGGTCGTGAAGAAGGGATCGCTGCGCAGTCGCCGCGCGGCCATCAGCAGGAAGATGCGAAACGCGGTGTCGCTGATGGCGAAGCCGGCCGGCTTGCGGTCGGCCATCACGCCGACGATCAGGTCGACGTCCTCGACGTTCTCGTAGACCTTCTCGATCTCGCGCGCGGCCGTCGCGTCGCCGTCTGCGAGGCTGCGAAACGAGCTGGCCGGCGCCATGCGCAGGCTGCGCCGGAACTCGTTGTAGCGCGGCACGCCGGTCTCGCGGCAGCGCAGGATGTCGGCGGCCCCGAGGTCCAGCGGGACGCCCGAGGGCAGCAGTGGCCTGAACTGCGGGTGGTTGTGGAGCGTCAGCGCCCCGGGGTGTGCGATCGCCAGCGAGTAGCAGGCGTTCTCCAGGCCGACCTCCTCGAGGCGGCGGCGCGCGCGGCCCTTGTCGTCGCGCGACACGGCGATCTGCTCGAAGGCCATCGTCGCGCCGCCCTCGAGGTCGTCCATCGGGGCGCCGTCGGCGGCGCGGTGGAACGTCACCTCGTCGGGGATCAGCGGATGCAGGCGGTAGACGGCGACGAACTCCTCGGTGATCGCGTACGGGACCTCGTCGTCCAGTCGCGACCCCGGGATGCCGCTGAGCACCTCGCCGGCGCCGAGGCGGCCGAACCGCCGCCGGAAGCGCTCGCCGAGCACGCCCCACCAGGACGCGCGGATCGCCCGGATCGTCGTCGGGTGGGCGATCAGCGCCGGGGTCCACTCGACGGTGTGGATCTTCGCCATGACCGCGACGTTGATCAGGCGCGCCTGGGCGTACAGGCGGTCGCCCTCCCAGCCGGGGTTGGCCACCCGCAGGCGGTCGCAGATCGCGTTGTGCTCGCGGGCGAAGACGACGTGGAAGAGCGCGAGGCCGATCCACAGGTTCGGCACCGGGTCGGGTGTGCGCTTGGCGTGGCCGCGCCCGGAGTGCGGCTCGGTGCGGTCGACGAACTCCGTCATCGTGCGCAGCAGGTCGTCGTCGACCTTGACCTCGCCGGTCACGGCCGAGTCCTCGCTGCGGACCGCCGCCGCGAAGCGCTCGTTGGCCCCGTAGAGCTGCGACGCGTCCCACCAGTGCGTCTGGTCGCTGAGGAACATCGGCAGCGACGCCGGGCTGTCGGGGTCGTGCAGCAGCGGCGCAAGGCCCAGCGGGCCCTCGCCGTCGGCCTGCACCTGATGGGTGAACCAGTCGTGGACCTCGAACTGCAGCCAGGCCGCGGCCAGGAGGTTCAGGCTCTCGGCCGGCCGGAACTGCCCGCGCGCCAGCAGCGCCTCGCTGACGGCCTCGGGTGAGGGGAGGCTCCCGGCGAGGTCGCGCTCGGGCAGCACCGGCGCGTTGCGGCCGAAGCGCGTCCCGGCCGCGCCGATGAGCGCGGACTCGGGATGCACGCCGCTGCCGTCGGCCGTGCGCTGCAGCCACGGCGCCGACTGGGGATGGCGGCCCTCGCCCGCGTGCGCCGGCAGGCCCGGGTCATAGAGGTTGCGCTCGCGCAGGCGTTGGCGCAGGCCGATCAGCGTCAGCAGCCCGAGTGCAGGCGGGAGCCGATCCCAGCCGAACCGGCGGTCGAGGTGCTCGGCGACCCAGGCGAGCGCCGGGCCGGCGGCGCCCAAGAGGATCGGCCGCGCCGGGGGCGCTTCGCTGCGCCGCCGCTGCATATCGTTACACCTTATTTCTGATTAGTAGGTACATCGTGTCCATTGCCTTCACCGAAGCCGCTCTGGTATGACAGTCACCGATGGCTGAGTTGGCTCAAGGATCGAGGTTCGCTGATCATGTCATCCTGGCGGTGGCCGGACGGGGGGGCATGGGCGTCGTCTATCACGCCCTGCACGAGCCGCTGGAGCGCCAGGTGGCGCTCAAGCTGATCGCCCCCGACCTGTCGGCCGACCCCGTCTTCCGCAGCCGCTTTCAGCGCGAATGCCGGGCGGCAGCCTCCATCCAGCATCCGCACGTCGTGCCGATCTACCACGCCGGCGAGGAGCAGGGGCTGCTCTACGTCACGATGCAGTACGTCGAGGGAGCGGACCTCGGCCGCGTGCTGGCGCTCGAGCAGACGCTGGCGCCGGCGCGGGCCGCGAGCCTGGTGGCGGACCTCGCCGGCGGGATCGACGCGGCGCACCGGCTCGGCATCGTGCACCGCGACGTCAAGCCGGCGAACGTGCTCATCGAGCTGCGCGACGAGGCGATGTTCCCGTTCCTCACCGATTTCGGCCTTGCGAAATGTGTCACCAGCACGTCGCAGATGACGCGCACGGGCGCGATCCTCGGGACGATGGACTACGCGGCGCCCGAGCAGCTCGAGGAGTCCGAGATCGACGGCCGCACCGACGTCTACGCGCTCGGGTGCCTGCTGTTTCACACCTTGACGGGCCGGGTGCCGTACCCGCGCGAGACCAACGCCGCGAAGATCCTCGCCCACCTGAGCGCGCCCCCGCCCTCGGTGACCGATCTCGCGCCCGAGGTGCCCGCGGCGCTCGGGGCCGTCGTCGAGCGGGCGATGTGCAAGGACCCCGCCGGGCGCTTCGAGTCGGCGGGCGAGCTCGGCCGGGCCGCGCTGGCGGCGGTCTCCAACGGGACGGCCGTGCCGGCCGACGGGCCGCTGCCCGACCA
>JAXDFS010000099.1:0-3331 GCA_034665465.1 Solirubrobacteraceae bacterium | reverse complement strand
ACCGGGGCGCTCGGCGTCAACTTCAACCGCCGCAACTGGCCCGGCAGCCCCGACGTCGGCTTCTACAAGCCGCACTCGGAGCTCTGGGTCTGCCCGCCTGGCATCTGCACCGCGGACTCGGCGATCTCGACCCGCGGCGTGACGGCGTCCTCCACGAAGGCCAAGAAGAAGAAGTCGGCCCACAAGAAGGCGAAGAAGTCGTCGGCGAAGTCCAAGAAGTCCTCGGCGAAGAAGAAGAAGTCGTCGAAGACCACCAAGAAGTCCAAGAAGAAGAAGGCGTAAGGCCCGCGCCCCGCGTGCAGATGCGCCGCGTCCTGCTCGGCGCGGCCGTCGCGCTCGGCGCCCTCTGGGGCGTCGGGCCGGCGGCCGCCTGGGCTCATCCCCTGCTCATCCAGGCCACGCCGCAGCCGGGGCTCGTCGTGTCCGGGGCGCCGAGCTCGATCAGCGTGGCGCTCACCGAGCCCGCCGTGGCGCGCGGCTCGCGCATCCGCCTCTTCGGCCCGCGGGGCGCCCCCGTCGCGGTCAGCGCCGTGCGGGCGACCGGCGGGCGCCGCACGATCTCCGTCAGCCCGCAGGCGAACCTGCGCAGCGCCGTGTATGACGTGCGCTGGAGCGTGCTCGGCGACGACGGGCACATCGTCAGCGGCTCGTTCGACTTCGGGGTCGCGGGCGCCGGCGGAGCCGCGCCACCGGGCGCGGAGCGCCTCTCGGGCAGCGGCGGCGGGCGCGGCGGCGAGAGTGCTGCGAGCGACAGCATCGTCCAGGTCGCCGGCCGCTGGCTGGGCATCCTGGCGGCCTCGGTCCTGTTCGGGGGCTTCGTGCTGGCCGCGCTGCTGCGCCGCCGCCGCGGGCCGGGGGAGGCCGGCGACGCGGGCGTCGCGATCCTGCGCAGGCTCGCGTCCCGAGCGTGGATCCTCGTCGCGGCCGCGGCGGCGGAGGGCGTCGTCGCCGCGGCGCTCGCGGGTCCCGGGAGCAGCTTCGACCTCGGCCTGCTCACCGCCAGCGCCTCGGGCGTCTCGAGCCTCGCGCGCGCGATCCTTGTCGCCGCCGTCACGCTCGCGCTGGTCGCCACGGCGCGGCGCCGCGCAACGCCCGACCGGCTCTATCTCGGGGCCGGCGCGGCGGTCCTGCTGACGTACGCGCTCTCGGGGCACGCGCTCTCGTTTCCCACCTTCTGGGCGCTGCTGGACCAGGCGGTCCACGTGCTGGCCGCCGGGCTCTGGCTCGGCGGCGTGGTCGCACTGGCGCTGCTCGCCGGGCGCGGCAGCGTGCAGCTCGCCGAGGGTGCACGGGCGTTCGCGCCGGTCGGCGGGGCGGCGCTCGGGGCGGCGATCGTCACCGGCGTGATGGCTGCCGTGCGCGAGGTCGACGGCTGGTACTTCCTGCGCTGGTCGGACTACGGGCGCATCGTCGTCGTCAAGGCGCTGCTCGTCGGATGCGTCGCGCTTGCGGGCGCCGCCGCATGGTGGCGTTCGCGCGGTCGCGGCGCGCCGGGCCCGCGGACGTCGCTGCTGCGAGCCGAGGCGGCCGGGGTCGTCCTCGTGGTGGCGCTGGCCGCGACGCTGTCGGGCCTCGCACAGGGCCGCGGCCAGCCGCTGCCCGCCCAGCGCGGCACGCTGTTCGCCGGCCCGGCGCTGGCGACCGCGCTGCTGCCCGCGGCCAACGCGCCGGTCGGGCTGTTCCCGGCGCGCACGGGGCCCAACGTCATCACCGTCTCGACGGCCCCGGGCCGCCCGGCGCCGAAGCAGGTCCGCATCCGCCTGGTGTGCGGCGCGTGCGGTGGCGCCGCCGCGGTCCGCGCGCGGCTGCTCACGCAGGGCGGGCTGACCTGGTCGGCCAGGGTGCGGCTGCCCCGGGACGGAACCTGGTTCGGGTACGTCACCGTCGACGGGATCCGGGCGCCGCCCGTGCAGCTCGCGGTCGGCGTGCCCGCGGCCGCCGGCGCGCCGCCGGCGCAGGTGCTCGCGGTCGCCGACGTCTCGGGGCCCTACGCGGAGCGCTGCCGGGCGCACGTCATCGGCCTGCAGCTCGCGATCGCGCGGCTGAACGCCGGCGGCGGCGTCGACGGCGGCCACAAGGTGGCGCTGCTCGTGCTCGACAGCGGCGCAACGGCCGCCGGCGCCGCGACCGCGGCCGCGCGCGGGCTGGCCGCAAAGCCGATCGCCTCGGCCGGCGCCTGCGGCGCCGGCGCCGTGGCGGCCGTCGACGCGGCGTCGCGCGCGGGCATCCCGAGCGTCGTCGGCGACCCGGCCGTCGATCCGACGGCCGCGCCGGACGTCTTCCGGCTTGCGGCCGACCCCTATGCGCAAGGCCTGGCCTTCGGGCAGCTCGTGCGAGACCGCATCCTCGCGGCGGGAGCACCGGGTGTGCGCACCGTCCGCGCCGACGTCGGCGGCGACCTGCAGTCCCGGCGCCTGCTGGCCGGCCTGCGTATCGGGCTGCGGGCCTCCTCGGCGGTGCGGGGCGTGCCGGTCACGCCGAGCCCCGCCCCGAAGCTCGCGCTCGTCAGGCCGGGGTCGCTGGCGCGGCTGTCGGCCGACGGGCTGCAGCGGGCGATCGGGCGCGACGAGACGACCGCGCTGATCCTCGACGGCCCGGATGCGGGCGGGGCGGACGCCCGGGCGATCGCGCGCCTGGGAGTCGCGCGCGGAGCGAGGCTCGCGCCGGCGCCGCTGCTGCTCTCCGAGCGCGTCCTGTCGGAGACCTACGTGCTCAGCGCCGGCGCGCTGGGGCGCATCGGAGCCGTGCAGGGCGTCAGCGAGGTCGCGACCAACACGTCCGACGCCGAGCTCTACCGCGCCGCGGTGCCGCTGCTCTTCCGCGGCGATCTCGCATCGGTGGACGGTCTGCGCGGCTATGCGACGGGCCTGGCCCTGCGCGATGCGCTGCGCGGAGGAACGGGCGCGCGCTCGATCGCCGGGTTCCTGCGCGAGCCGCGCGTGTTCACGAACGCCCTGCTCGCACCGTGGAGCCCGCGCGAGCCGGGCGCCGGATCGCCGTTCGCCGTCGCGCTGCAGCCGCAGTTCCTCGCGCCCACGCTCGTGCCCAGCTCGCTGGGCGGCGAGGCCAAGGACAGCGCGTACTTCCCGCAGGGCAGCTGGACGGTGACGTCGCGATTGCCGCTCGGCATCGTGCCGGGGCTCAGTCAGCCGCCGGTGCGCTGACCGCGGCGCCTGCCTGAACGTCCGGGCCGCGAGACCTCTGCGGGTGGCGCTACGTTCACGCAGCATGCGACTTCCGATCCTGCTGGCTGCCCTGTCGCTGGCCTGCCTTGGGGCCACGACTGCCGCGGCCGCCCCACCGCACCTCGGCACGCCCGAGGTGATCACGT
>JAXDFS010000098.1:0-15936 GCA_034665465.1 Solirubrobacteraceae bacterium | reverse complement strand
CCGGCGCCGACGAGCCGCTCGCGCTCACGCCGCAGGCCCTGCCGACCGCCAGCCGGGGCGCTTGTGGCACCATCGGCGCGTGTCCGCGCCCCCGCAGCTGACCTCGCTCGGCGTCAACGCCGTCGGCTACCTGCGCGGCGGCCTCGGGCTCGGGCAGGCGGCGCGCCTGTACGTGCAGGCGCTGCACGCGGCGGGGGTCCCGGTGCGCACGACGACCGTCGAGGTCAGCCTGCCTGACGTCGTCGGCCCCGACGGCAGCCGGGCGCAGGTCAAGACGACCGACTTCGCCGACATGCACGTCGACGGCGAGCTGCCCTTCAACCTCATCTGCGTCAACGCGCCGGAGCTGCCGGCCTTTCATCGTGAGCTCGGGCCGGAGTTCTTCGAGGACCGCTACACGATCGGCGTCTGGGCCTGGGAGGTCGACGTCGTGCCGCCCAGCTGGGATCGCGCGTTCGGGCTCGTCGACGAGATCTGGGTCTACTCGCGCTACGTCGAGGAGATCCTGAGCCACGTCTCGCCGGTGCCGGTCGTGCGCGTGCCGTTGCCGATCGTCGCTCCGCCGGCCGGCGGCGACCTCAGCGCCCTGCACCTGCCCGGCGGCTTCACGTTCCTGTTCCTCTTCGACTTCTACTCGACGCTGCAGCGCAAGAACCCGCTCGGGCTCGTCGACGCGTTCACGCAGGCCTTCGCGCCCGGCGAGGGTCCGCAGCTCGTCCTCAAGAGCCACAACGGCGACTTCAAGCCCGACAAGCTCGCCCGCCTGCGCGAGGCGATCGGCGACCGGCCGGACATCACGATCGTCGACCGCTTCCTCGGCGAGGCCGACATGGCCGCGCTCATGCGCCACGCCGACTGCTACGTCTCGCTGCACCGCGCCGAGGGCTTCGGCCTGACGCTCGGCGAGTCGATGGCGCTCGGCAAGCCCGTCATCGCGACCGGCTTCTCGGCCAACCTCGACTTCATGACCGCCGAGAACTCCTACCTCGTGCGCCACCGCGAGACCGAGGTCGGCCCCGAGGGCGAGAACTACCCCGCGCAGGGCACCTGGGCCGAGCCCGACGTGGGCCATGCCGCCGAGCTGATGCGCGAGGTCTGGGAGCACCAGGACGAGGCGCGCGAGCGCGGTGCGCGGGCGCAGCGCGAGATCGCCGAGCACTTCTCGCTGGAGGCCGTCGGCGAGGCCGCGCGCTCGCGGCTGAAGCGCCTGAGCACCGTGCGCCGCCCCAGAGCCGGGAGCTTCGACGGCGCCGACGGCTCGCTGCCCGCGCGCTCCTACGTCGAGTCGGCGCAGCTCATGATGCGCTGGGACCCCGTTGGCGACGCCCGCGACACCGGCGGCCCGAAGGGCGCGATGCGCCGGGCCGCGCTGCAGGCGATGCGCCCCTACACGCACCACCAGGACGAGCTCAACCGCATCGTCACCTCGGCGCTCGGCGAGATCAACGACCGCGTCGACGAGCTGCTGCTCGACACCCAGCGCCTGCTCGTCGGGCAGCGGCGACTGAGCGGGGCCCTCGGCGACAGCGACCTCTCGCTCGTGCTCGAGGGCCTGCGCGCACGGCCGGCGTCCACGCACCCGGCGATCTCGCAGACCGACGCGCAGGGCCGTCGCGTCCTGCGCTTCGACGGTGCCTCGAGCGACGCCGCGACCTACAGGGGCTTCGAGGACATCTTCCGCGGCGACGAGCGCGCCGTGCGAGAGCAGCAGCAGGCGTACGTCGAGGCCTTCGCGGCCAGCGACTGGGTGCTCGACCTCGGGTGCGGGCGCGGCGAGTTCCTCGACGCGCTCGTGGCGCGCGGGATCGGCGCCAAGGGCGCCGACATGGACGAGAGCATGGTCGCGCGCTGCCGCGAGAAGGGCCTGGACGTGCAGCTCGCCGACGCAGCGAGCCATCTGCGCGGCCTCGAGGACGGGTCGGTGCCCGCGATGTTCGCAGCGCAGGTCGTCGAGCACCTCGGCGCGGCCGCGCTCACCGAGCTGCTGGAGCTCATACAGGCCAAGCTCGCGCCTGGCGGCCTGGTGATCCTCGAGACCGTCAATCCCCACAACCCAGCGGCGATGAAGGCGTTCTGGACCGATCAGACGCACCATCACCCCCTGTTTCCGGAGGTCCTGCTCGCGCTCTGCCGGCTGGCGGGCTTCGAGCGCGGCGAGGTGCGATTCCCGCAGGAGACGGGCGACTTCGACGCCGACGTCTACGTCAACCGCGACTACGCGGTGTACGCGCGCACGGCGGCGGCGTAGGGGCCGAGGGCGTTGCCTGCGCAGCTGTCGTGCTGCCTGCTGGTCAACACGCCGCCGTCGCGCGTGGCGGCGACGCTCGCGCCGCTGCGCGCGCTGGGACCGGAGGTCGTCCTGGCGGTCGACGACCGGGCGCGGCCGGAGTGGATCGAGGGCTACCGGGAGATCGCCGACCGCGTCCTGGTCGTGCCGTTTCCGGGCGTCTTCTCGCGCCTGTACGCCTGGCTGGCAGAGGAATGCTCGGGTCGCTGGATCCTGCAACTCGATCACGACGAGGTGCCGTCGGCGGGGTTCGCCGCAGAGGTCGCCGAGACGATCGCCGCGGGCGACGTGACGCAGGGCTGGGTGCGCCGCCGCTGGCTGTACCCGGACCGCGACCACTACCTGGCGCAGTGGCCGTGGCGGCCGGACTACCTGCCGCGGCTCGTGCGCAACGACATGGCGCTGCTGCGCTTCCCCGCCCTGGTCCACGGCATCGTCAGCGCCGTCGGGCCGCGCCGCTACCTGCGCGAGCCGCTGTACCACGCCGACCTCGTGCTGACCGACGTCGCGGCCCGCGAGCGCAAGTGCGCGGAGTACGAGCGCGATCTCCCCGGCCTCGTCATCGACGGGCTCTCGATGAACGAGGCCTACTACCTGCCCGAGCGCCGCGCGGACGTGCGGGTGCTGGCGGTCCCCGCGGACGACGCGCCGGCGATCGCGGCGTTCCTCGATGCCCCCGAGGCCGTCACGCCGGCGCCGGCGCCGGTGCCGGTGGGGGTGGTGGAGCGCCGCACGCTCGACGAGATCACGCGGCGCGACGAGAGCCGGACGATCGGCGACGGCGCCTATCGCGCCCGTCTGGAGCTGCTCGACGACGACCTGTGTCTCGTGAGCGGCGAGTGGCGCACGTTCGACGTGGAGGTGCACAACCTCGGCGAGGAGCACTGGCCCGGCGGGATGGACGCCCGGCCGCAGATCCGCCTCGCCTACCGCTGGCTCGCCGGCGACGGCGGCCCGCCGCAGGAGGGCGCGCGCACCGCGCTGCCGGCGTCGCTGAAGCCGGGGGCGAGCGTCGTCGTCGCGCTCGAGGTGCTGGGCCCGCCGTCCACCGGCCGGTACGAGATCGAGATCGACCTCGTGCACGAGGACGTGCGCTGGTTCGAGTGCGGCGTCCGAGCCGGGATCGCGGTGCGCCGGCCGCTGGGCACGGCTCGGGCGCGGCGGTAGCGCGGCCGTCTGCGCGCCGGGCCGCGTCAGCTCGCGCGCATGAACGCGAAGAAGCCCGGCTTGGGGGTCCCGTCGGCGGTCATGAGCCCGCCGTGACTGACGAGCCTGCCCTGCGGGTCCGGAGGATCGTCGCGCAGGCGAATCCAGCCCAGCGTGTCGGCGTGGACCTGGTGGGCGACCTTGAACGCGCTGGTGATCCACTTCGCCTGCGTCGCGGGGGTGACGTGGAAGTTCAGCTCGAAGTCGACGTCGGTCGGGATCGCGAACTCCGAGAGGAACAGCCGAATCCGCTTGTGGCGGGGTTTGCCGAGGTCGCGCTGGATCTGGGCGTCGAACCGGCGCAGATCGGAGAAGTCGACGAAGCCGTTGACCGACGGGGGCTTGCGCAGGTCGGGCTCCCGGAAGGAGAACGGATTGTGGCCGTAGAGATCCATGCGCGGCGGCCGCCCGTCGGGGAGCCTCATGTAGTGCGCCCAGCTCGTGGGGCGGATCTCGCCCGTGACGAAGGTGTTGCCCCCGATCACGATGTTGGACCTGCTCTGCGCCTTGAGCTGGCCATAGGCCGCGTCCAGCAGGCGGGCGTAGCGCCTCGGCGCAGCCTGGGCCGCGTGCGACAGCGGCGCGCCGAACGGCTGCGTGATGATCGGCTTCCAGTTGTGCGCTCGCGTGGGCTCGCCCCAGATCATCCAGCGCCGGACCGCTGGATAGCGACGCGATGCGGCGCGTGCGAAGTTGGCGTAGTCGGCGGACTTCGTGGGCGCGTACTCGGCCGTGTGGCCGCCGTTCGCCCATGCTGGTGCGCCGATGATCATGAGCATCACGGTCATCCCGTTCGCCCGCGCCTCGTTGATGATGCCGTCGATCTCGGCCGGCCACTGGTAGGCGGGGTCGGCCGGATCGCGAGGGTTGGCCGGGCGCGTCGGGGCGACGGTGTCCCACGGAAGCGCCATCTGGTACAGGGTCACGCCGAGCTGCTTGTAGGTCGGGAACTGCGAGACGCCGTCGATCTGCGCCGGCCCCCAGAAGCCCTTCTGCAGCGTGCGCGCGGACGCGACGGGCGTGACGACCGCCGCCGCCAGGAGGCACGTCGCGAGGACGAGCAGGCATCTGGTCCCGCGTCTGCGTCTGCGGCGCCGCGGCTGCGGGTTCACGGGCTGCTCCATCGTCTGCTCACGAACCCGATGGCGGAAGCAGAGTTGCGTTCGGGCATCGCCATCAGAACGGCAGCTCGCAGGCGATCTCGCGCAGCGGCGGGGCGTCACGGTCGCGATCGGAGACGACGAGCGCGATGTCGTCCGGCCACGTGATGCCGACGTCCGGGTCGGCGTGATGAAAGCCGCGCTCGACCGCGCCGTCGTAGTACGTCGAGCACTTGTACGTGACGTCGGCGATCTCCGAGAGGACGCAGAAGCCGTGCGCGAAGCCGACCGGGACGTAGAGCTGGCGGGCGCGCACGTCGTCGAGCTCGTGGCCCTCCCACTGCCCGTAGGTCGGCGACCCGCGGCGCAGGTCGACGACGACGTCGAGGATGCGGCCGCGCGCGCAGCGCACGAGCTTGGCCTGCCCGGCCCCGACCGAGAAGTGCATCCCGCGCAGTACCCCGTGTCCCGAGCGCGAGTGGTTGTCCTGCACGAACGTGTCGCTCACGCCGTGCTGCGCCCACACGCTCGCCCGGTAGCTCTCGAGGAAGAATCCGCGCGCGTCTCCATGGACGGCCGGCTCGAACAGGACCGGGCCGTCGAGGCGGATGTCGATCACTCGCACGGGAGGGCAATCTAGTCGCCCGCGTCACCCGGCAGGCGCGTGCCGAGCCTCGCGCGCCCGTCTCCTGGCGCCGCTGCAGTCCCGCGCGCCGACCGGTAGCGTGCCGCGCGACATCGAGTCCCGACTGAACCCCAACCCGAGCGCGGCGAACTACCTGCTGCTGCGCTGCCTCGCCGCGCAGCTGCGAAAGGTCGTCGGCGACCTCGACGGCCAGCGGCTCGAGATCGTCGACGTCGGCTGCGGAAACCGGCCCTACGAGGAGCTCCTGCGGCCGGTCACGGCCAGCTACGTGGGCGTCGACTGGACCCAGCGGCCCGGGGTCGACGTGGTCGCTCCTGCCGAGGACCTGCCGTTCGAGGACGACAGCTTCGACCTGCTGCTCAGCACGCAGGTTCTCGAGCACGTCGAGGACCCGGCAAGGGTCGTCGCCGAGGCCGGTCGCGTGCTGCGCCCGGGCGGGATCGCCCTCGTGTCCACCCATGGCGTCGTCAACTACCACCCCAACCCCGACGACTACTGGCGCTGGACGCACGCCGGGCTCGCGCGGCTGCTGCAGCAGCACGGCGGCTTCGGGGACGTCGAGGTGCATCACAACGGCGGGACCGCCTCGGCGCTGACGTATCTCGCGTTCCGCCAGATCGAGGCGATCGCCGCGACCGTGGGCGCGGGCGGCGTGCAGCGGCCGGTCACGCTCGTCGCTAACGTGCTCGCCTGGCGCGCCGACCGCCTCTACGCGCGGATGTATCCGGGCCGCCCGCCGGACATCTGCGCTAACTACCTCGCGGTCGCCCGCAGGCCCGAGGCCTAGCGGCCGTGCGCGGGCTCGCCGAGGCCTTCGCCGCCGCGCTCGTGCTGCCGCTGCGGCTGGCGCACCGCACCCGCCTCGTCACGTTCGTCGGGGTGGCCCACCTGCTCGCGCCGCTGCCAGGGCAGTTCGGGCGCTTCGTGCGCCGCGCGTGGTACTCCCGCGAGCTGGCGGCCTGCGGGCGCAACCTCGTCGTCGACTTCGGCGCCGCGATCCGCACCCCGCACACGCGCATCGGCGACGACTGCTACTTCGGGCTCTACAACTGGGTCGGGCTGGCCGACATCGGCGACGACTTCATGTCCGGCAGCCACGTCGTGATCCTCAGCGGCGGGCGCACGCATGGGTTCACCGACCTCGCGCGCCCGATGCGGCTGCAGGGCACCGAGATGGAGCGCATCACGATCGGCGACGACGTATGGGTCGGAGCGCAGGCCGCGATCCTGGTCGACGTCGCGCCGCACTCGATCGTGGCGACCGGCGCCGTGGTGACGAAGCGCTTCGACGAGTTCGACATGCTCGGCGGGGTCCCCGCGGCGCCGATCGGCAACCGCAGGACGAGCCCGCCGCTTCCGGGCCCCGCGGCCCGGTAGCGTCCCCGCGCCATGCGAGCCCTCATCACCGGCGGTGCCGGCTTCATCGGATCGGCGATCGTCGACGGACTGCTGGCAGCCGGTCACGAGCCGCGCGTGCTCGACAACTTCTCTACGGGCAACCGCGCGAATCTGGCCCACCTCGCGGGCGACATCGAGGTCGTCGAAGGCGACCTGCGCTCCTATGAGCGGGTGCACAACGCCGTCGCCGGCTGCGACGTGGTGTTCCACGAGGGCGCGCTGCCGTCGGTGCCGCGCTCGATCGCCGATCCGCTGACGTCGAGCGAGATCAACATCGGCGGCACGCTCAACGTCCTGCTGGCCGCCCGCGACGCGGGCGTGCGCCGCGTCGTGTTCGCGTCCTCCTCGTCGGTCTACGGCGACGCGCCCGGCTTCCCCCGCCACGAGTCGCAGGCCACCGAGCCGATGGCGCCCTACGCGGTCTCCAAGCTCGCGGCCGAGCAGTACTGCCGCGTGGCGATGCGCGTCTACGGCCTGGAGACCGTGGCGCTGCGCTACTTCAACGTCTTCGGCCCGCGCCAGGATCCGCTGTCGCAGTACAGCGCCGTGATCCCGAAGTTCATCGCGGCGCTGCGCGAGGGCTCGGCACCCGTCATCCACGGCGACGGCGGCCAGTCGCGCGACTTCACGTACGTCTCTGACGTCGTGCGGGCGAACCTGCTGGCCGCCGACGCACCGGTCGCCGCCGCCGGGCGCGTCATCAACGTGGCATGCGGGCGCGACCATTCGCTCAACGAGCTCGTCGCGCTGCTGCAGAGGCTCGTCGGCTCCGACGTGGAGCCCGAGCACTCCGAGGCGCGACCCGGCGACGTCCGTCGTTCGCTGGCGGACATCGCGCTCGCGGGCGAGCTGCTGGCCTTCACCCCGGAGGTGACCTTCGAGGAGGGACTGCGCCGGACCGTGGAGTCGTTCGGCCGGCTCGCGCCCTGAACGTGCGCCTGTTGCTGTTCAACCTCAGGACCGACGTGGACGACACGGCGCTGGGCTTCACGACGGCTTGGATCAACGCGATCGCCCCCCGCTGGGAGCGCGTCGACGTGGTGACGCTGCACGCGGGTCGCCTCGACGTCGCCGCCAACGTCGTCGTGCACTCCGCCGGGCGCGAGCGCGGCTACGGCCGGGCGCGGCTGCTCGCGCGCTTCTACCGGCTCGTGTTCGAGGTCGTCCTGCGCCACCGCCCCGACGTCTGCTTCGCGCACATGACCCCGCTGTTCGCTTCGCTGTTCTGGCCGGTGCGCAAGGTCCTGGGGGTCCCGCTCCTGCTCTGGTACGCGCACGGCAGCGTGACCCGCGAGCTGAAGATCGCCGAGCGCCTCGCGGATCGCTGCGTGACGTCGACGCCGGCGGGCTTTCGGCTGCCCAGCGACAAGCTCGCGGTGCTCGGACAGGGGGTCGACGTCGATCGCTTCACGCCCCCCGGCGCGGTCGGCCCCGATTATGAGCAGACGGTGCTCGTGCTCGGTCGCGTCACCGCGTCCAAGCACGTCGACGAGGCGGTCCGCGCGCTCGCGCTCGCCCGCCGCGGGCGGCCGGGGCTGCGCCTGCGCGTCGTGGGCGGTCCGGTGACGCAGGCCGACGAGCTCTACGCCCGCGAGATCGCGGCGCTCGTCGGCGCGCTCGGGCTCGCCGACGCGGTGGAGCTCGCCGGCGCAGTGCCGTTTCGCCGCGTCGCCGAGCAGTACGCGACCGGTGGCGTGTTCCTCAACCTCGGCTCGACCGGCAGCCTGGACAAGGCGATCCTCGAGGCGATGGCGTCCGGATGCATCCCGATCTCGCGCAACGACGCCTTCGCGCAGCTCGCCGCAGAGCACGGCTTGGCGGATCTCGTGATCGGTCCCGGGGAGGAGGAGATCGCCGCTGCGCTGTCTCGCGTCCTGTCGCTCCAGCCCGCAGAGCGCGCCGAGCTGCGCCGGCGGCTGCGCGCGATCGTCGCGCGCGACCACAGCCTCGAACGACTGGCGGGGGAGATCCAGCGCGAGCTCGAGGCGCTCGCCGCAACCTAGACTTCCCCGCATGTGCGGCATCGCCGGCTTCGCCCTCGCTCCCGGCGAGCTCGAGCACACCCGGGCCGACGCGCTGCTCGAGCGCATCGGGCGGCGCGGGCCCGACGGCTCCTGGGTCGCGACCCACGCCGGCCACTGCCTGGTGCAGACCCGGCTGGCGATCATCGACCTCGACCCCAGGGTCACGTATCCGATGCCGAACGAGGATGGCGACGTCTGGCTCGTCTTCAACGGCGAGATCTACGACCACGCCGCGCTGCGGGCCGAGCTGGAGCGCCACGGCCACCGCTTCGCGACCCGCTGCGACGCCGAGGTCGTCGTGCACGCCTACGAGCAGTGGGGTGTCGGCTGCTTCGCGCGCCTGCACGGGATGTTCGCGCTCGCGATCGCCGACGAGCGCTCGGGTGACCTGGTACTGGCCCGGGACCGCTTCGGGATCAAGCCGCTCGTGCGCACGACCGGCGACCGCATGGCGTTCGCGTCCGACGCGCTCGCGCTCGTCGCGGCCGGGCTCAGCGGAGGGCGGATCGATCCCGGGGCGGTCCGCGAGCACCTCGCGCTGCACGTCGTCGGCGCACCGCTGACCGGCGTGGAGGACCTGGCCGATCTCGCACCCGGAAGCTGGCTGCGCCGACGCCGCGACGGCAGCGAGGAGGCGGCGACCTACGCCTCGGTGGACCCCGGCGGCCCGGCGCCGCGCGAGCCCGTCGGTCTCGGCGATCTCGAGGACGCCCTGCGGCTCGCCGTCGGGCGCCAGCTCGTGGCCGACGTACCGGTGGGCGTCTTTCTCTCCAGCGGGATCGACTCCTCGCTCGTGCTGTCCTACGCGGCGGAGCTGGGCGCGCGTCCGGCGGCCTTCACGATCGGCTTTGCCGGCTTCGGCGACTACGACGAGCGTGGCGGGGCGGCGGCCCTGGCGGCACGGCTCGGTGTGGAGCACCACTACGCCGAGCTCGACGTCGGCTTCGCGGAGGCCGTGCAGGAGCACGGGCGCGCGTTCGACCGCCCCTTCGCCGACTCGTCGGCGATCGCGACGCTGCGACTCGCGCGGCTTGCGCGCGGCAGCGTCACCGTGGCGCTCAGCGGCACCGGCGGAGACGAGCTGTTCGCCGGCTACTACCGCCATCGCGCGCACCGGCTGCGCCGTGCCGGTCAGCTCACGCCGGGCCGCCTTGCCGGCTGGCTGGCGGGCCGCGCCGCGGGCGGGGAGGGCGCGCGCCGCAACGCGCTCGCACTGTTCGCCGGCTACGCCGAGCGCCTTGCCGCCGCCGGCGTGGGCGACGAGGCCGCGCAGTACCTCGCGCTGTTGACGGCCGCGGACCCCGGCGTGCTGGCGGCCTCGCTCGCGGTGCCCGTCGACGTTCACCGCAGCGCCGCGGGATTCGCGCGCCGGACCGGGCTGCGGCGGCGCCCGGGGAGTACGCCCGCGCGCGATTTCGCGGGCCACGACGCGCGCTCCTACCTTCCGTCCGACCTGCTCGTCAAGGAGGACCGCAGCACGATGGCGTTCGGCCTCGAGGCGCGCGTCCCGCTGCTCGACGACGCGGTGCTCGACGTCGCGCTGCGGATGCCCGACAGCCAGAAGCACGGCCTGCGGGCGGGCAAGCTGCCGTTGCGCGAGATCGCCGCGCGGCGCCTGCCCGGCGACGTCCATCGCGGGCGCAAGCGCGGCTTCGCGGTGCCGCTCGGGCCGCTGCTGCGCGGCCGCTGGCGCGATGAGGCACGGGCCTGGCTGCACGACGCGCCGTCGGAATGGGTCGACGGCCCGCGGGCGGCGGCGCTCCTGGACCGCACGCCGGTGCCCGCCGCCGCCGTCTGGGCGCTCGTCGCGCTCGCCGCCTGGGAGCAGTCGCTCGCCGAGGCCCGCGGTCGCGCCGGCCGCGCGGTCGCCGGCAGCGGGCTGCGCGGGTGAGCGCCGTCCGCGGCAGGCGGGTCCTGCACGTGATCCGCACCGACGGGCTGTCGGGCGCCGAGCGCCACCTCGCCGGCCTCGTCGCGGATCTGCGCGACGAGGGCTGGGCCTCGGACGTCCTGATCGCGACGACCGACCCGCCCGCCGTCGCGCCATTCGCCGCCCTGCTGGCCGAGGCGGACGCCGGCGTCCGCGTCCTGCGCACGCCGCTGGACATCTCCGCGCGGCTGGGGCTCGCGCTGGCCCGCGTGCTGCGCGGCGGGCGCCACGACGTCGTCCATTCGCACCTCGTGCACGCCGACTGGCACGTGGGGCTCGCCGGCCTGCTCGGGCACCGACCGGCACTCGTTTCCACGAAGCACAACCACGACCCGTTTCGCACGGGGCGCGCGTTCGCCGCCGTCGAGCGGGCCTGGATCCGCCGCTCGCAGGCGACGATCGCGATCTCCGAGTCGCTGGCGGACTTCGTCGAGCGCTGGTCGGGCGTGCGCCCGGTCGTCGTGCGCTACGGCCTGGCCGCTGGACCGCCCCCGCCGCCGGTGCCGCGCAGCCGGCGGGGCAGGCGCCTGCTGGCCGTCGGCCGCCTCGAGCGCCAGAAGGGCTTTGACGTGCTCGTCGAATCCGTCGCCGCGGCGCACGCGGACGGCGCCGACATCGAGCTGGAGATCTGCGGGGAGGGCACGCAGCGCGCGACGCTCGAGGCGCTGATCGAGCGCCACGGGATCGCTGCGAACGTCCGGCTGCTCGGCCTGCGCGACGACATCCAGGCGCGCATGCTGGAGGCCGACATCCTCGTGCATCCGGCGCGCTGGGAGGGCTTCGGGCTGGTGCTCCTGGAGGCGATGGCGGCGGGGCTGCCGATCCTGGCGTCCCGCGTCGGAGCGATCCCCGAGGTCGTCGCGGACGGCGAGACCGGGTTGCTCGTGCCCCCCGACGACGCTCCCGCGCTGGCTGCGGCGATCGGCCGTCTCGCCGGCGACGACGCGCTGGCCGCGCGGCTCGGGACGGCCGGGCGCGAGCGCCTGTGCACCGTCTTTCCGCCCGCCGCCACCGCGCGACGCACGGCTGAGGTCTACGACGAGTCGATACGTTGGCGGTCGTGAGCTCGACCGGCATCCCGCGCGACGTTCAGTGGAAGCGCTGCTACGAGCCCGACGAGCTGCTCGTCGTCAGCTGCCCGCGCTGCGGGTCCGGCGACGCTCGTCGCGTCGCCAGCGAGTTCGGCATCACGATCGCCCGCTGTCGCGGCTGCGGCCTGACCTACACGCGCACGCCGCTGCCCGACTCCCAGGCGCACTACCGGACCGACCGCGACGTCTTCGTGCGCAAGTACGAGGGGGTCTTCGCGGGGACCGAGCCCCATCCGCGCGACGCCAACTACGCCGAGCACCTCGGCCTGCTCGAGCGCGCCACGAGCGGGCGCGACCTGCTGGACATCGGCAGCCATGCCGGGTTCTTCCTGCGCCGCGCCGTGGCGCGCGGGTGGCACGCCGTCGGGGTCGAGCCGAGCCCGGTGACCAGCGCGCTGGCGCGCGAGCACTTCGGCCTGGACGTGCGCACCGGGACGCTCGCCGAGGCCGCGCTGCCGGATGCCTCGTTCGACGCCGCGACGATGACCGACGTCTTCGAGCACGTCGGCGACCCTGGACCGATGCTCGCGCAGATCACGCGCCTGCTGCGCCCGGGCGGCGTGCTCTTCGTCAAGGTGCCCAACGTTCGCTACGTGCGTGCGAAGGCCCTGCTGCTCGGTCGCGTGCCCGGACTGCTGGAGGACTGCTACGACGCCCGCGAGCATCTCGTCTACTACTCGGCGCCGACGCTGCGCGAGACGCTCGCGGCGGCCGGGTTCACCGTCGAGTCGATCATGGTGCCGGCACCGATCCAGGCCGGCGGCCGGCTGCGGCGGGCGGTCCGCGCGGCGGGGCCGGCGCTGGCGCGCAGGCTGCCGCGCGGCGCCGAGCTGCCGCTCTCGACCGATCTGGACGCGCTCGCGCGCCGATGAGGGTGCTGATCGTCTCGGGGATCTGGCCGCCGGACGTCGGCGGTCCGGCCTCGCACGGGCCCGGCATCGCGCGCTTCCTCGCCGGGCGGGGACACACGGTCTCGGCCGTCGTCTCGGCCGCCGGACCGGTCGCAGAGCCGGGCTTCGCCGTGCGCGTGACGCGCCGCGACCGGCCGCTGGTGCTGCGCATGGCCGCGGGGATGGCGGCGCTGGCGCGAGCGGTGCGCCAGGTCGACGTCGTCTACGCGACGGGGATCTACCATCGCACCGCGGCCGCCTGCCGGCTCGCCGGCACTCCGCTGGTCGTCAAGCTCGTCAACGATCCGGCGTACGAGCGCGCGCGCAACCTGGGTCGGACGACCAGCACGCTCGAGGCGTTCCAGCACGACGACGGCGGCGATCCCGTGGTGCGCGCGCTGCGCCGCGCCCGCGATCGGGCGCTGGACTGCGCCGGCGAGCTGATCGTGCCTAGCGAGTACCTCGCCCGGATCGCCCGTGGCTGGGGGCTGCGCCCGGCCGTGACCGTGATCTCCAACCCGGCGGTGGTGACGGCCTCGGCGGCCTCGCGCGAGCAGCTGCGCGCGGAGTTCGAGATGCGGGGAGTGACGGCGGTCTTCGCCGGCCGGCTCGTGCGCCAGAAGAACCTTCAGCTGGCGATCGGCGCCCTGCGCGACGTGCCCGGGCTGAACCTCGCGATCGTCGGAGACGGGCCGGAGGCCCCCGCGCTCGCGCAAGCCGTCGCCGCAGCGGGGGTTGGCGACCGCGTCCGGATCCACCCGCCGGTCTCACAGCAGCGGGCGGGCGACTGGATGCGCGCTGCCGACGTGACCCTGCTGCCCAGCGACTGGGAGAACTTTCCCCACGCCGTCGTGGAGTCGCTCGCGCAGGGGACGCCGGTGATCGCGACGGCGGTCGGCGGCGTGCCCGAGATCGTCGAGCACGGGCGCACGGGCTGGCTCGTGGGGGCGGGAGACCGCGAGGCGCTGACGGCCGCGCTGGCGCGGTTCGTCGGCGACGACGCGCTGCGGCTGCGGTTGCGCTCGGGAGCGGGCGCCGCAGGCGATCGCTACCGGCCCGAGCGCCTCTTCGCGCTCGCCGAGGACGTGCTCCTGCGGACCGCGCGGCGCCGGGAGCCGGCCGCAGCGGTCGCGACCGGCTTCTCCTAGGGCAGCGGGCCCAGCCGCCGGCCGTAGCCGAGGTCGTAGCCGAGCAGCTCGGCGAGGCCCGAGTGCTCTCGGTCGTCGAGCAGGTAGGGCACGACGAGGGCCGATCGCCGCCGCGGAAGACCGTGCTCGCGCACGACCGGGACCGGGGTCGCGGACCCCGGCCTGACGACGATGTAGGCCCCGCGCACCAGCGGCGCACGCGTCGCGCGCCGCACGCGGGGCAGGATCCCGACCAGGAACCGCTCGCCGCCCACAGCGCGCACGCCCGCCGCGGGATGGTCGGCGAGGACCGCGAGCACGGTGCGTGGTGTCGCCGGCACGAGCGCGGCCGTGCCGCGGCCGCGCAGGTGGCTCGTCAGCAACGCCCCGACCGGGAACGTGGCGGTCCTCAGTATGGGCCCGTGCAGCACCGCGCCCGCCCGCCCGCCGCGCAGCGTGACGCCAGGGGCGAGCTCGAGGAACATCCCCGGAATCCCGCGCCGCAGGGCGAGCTTCAGGACCGGCGTCCCATGGCTGTCGCGCGCCTCGACGGAGATGATGTCGGCCTCGCGGTGCGTGATGAACTCGCCCGCGATCCTGCGCGGCGTCCTGATCGCCAGGACGACCGGCGACCGGTCGCCGGCGGTGCGCGCCACGATCGTCACCGCGCGACTGCCGAGCTGCGCCTGCAGCAGGCCGTTGTCGAGCACGAGGTCGGCGCCGGCGGGTACCTCGCCCCGCCGGAACAGCTCGCTCCCTCTTCCGTGGTCGACGAGCGCGCGGACGCGGGCGATCGCCGGCGCCTGCGCGTCGGACGTCGGCACGAACAGCCCGGCCGCGACGACAGCCGCGGCGACGAGCACGGCCGCCGCCGCCGCCAGCCACGTCCGCGCGCGGACGGCTGCCAGGCCGGCCGCGGGCGCGCCGAGGACGACCGCCGCGCCGAGGATCGACGTTTCGAGCTGACCGCCGAACAGCGAAGCCGACATCAGGAAGATCGCCATCACCGCGACCCAGGCCGCGCCGACCGCGATGGTCCAGTCCTCGGTCTTCGCGTGCCGGCTGGCGGCGAATCCGCCCACCAGCGTGACCATGAGCGCCACCACGAGCGCGAGCGCCGCCGGCCAGCCTGCCTCGGCGATGAGCTGGATGTAGGCGTTGTGCGGCCCGTTGGGCAGGCTCGACACGAACAGCTGCGGGTCGAGATCCGGGAAGCGGTCGACCATGTAGCGGTCGTATGGGCCCTGCTGCAGGAAGTCGGGGCTGCTCGTGCTCTGCCAGCCGCGGCCCAGCAGCGGCGCGTCCAGCGCGATCCTCGCGCCGACGTATCCAAGCGCCACTCGATGCACGAAGGAACCGCCGGTGACCCTGGCCGGCTGGCGTAGGGCGTAGCGCGGCGGCACCCCCCCGGGCGCGCCCGGCCCGATGGTCGGCAGGGCGACCGTCGGGACCGCGCTGCCGGCGATCGCCGAGTGCAGATCGGCGTTGCGGCCCACCGTCACGATCAGTGCGAGCACCACCACGCTGCCGGCCGTCGCGGCGCGCAGGGCCGTTCGCGACTGCACGCCTCTCGCGACGATCGCCAGCGCGAGCAGGGCGGCGGCCGCCAGCACGGACTTCGCGAGCAGCAGCAGCGCCAGCGCGGCGAGGATGCCGCCGGCCGCGCCGGCACGTTCGCGGCGGTCCGCCCGCGAAAGGCGGACCAGGCACCACGCCATCGTCACGATCGCCAGGGCGGCGGCGCTCTCGAGCGCGAGCAGGCCGCCGGTGCGAACCGTCAGCGGACCGCTCAGCCCCGCGTCCGAGAGCGACTGGCCGACCGCGACGACGAGGTTCGCGACAGTCGCCCCGACGAGCGCCCAGGTGAACGCGCGGGGGTCCTGCAGGCGCCGGACGTTCAGCGCGATCGCGGCGCCGGCGAGCACGAACTCGAGGTACTTGCCGACCGCGACGACGGCGGCATGGCCGACCGGTGAGCGCAGCGCCGCGACGACCAGCAGCGCGCAGAAGATCCCCATCGCGCCCGCGATGACCCTGTTCGAGCGCACCCAGGCGACGCCGAGCGGGACGCTGCAGATGATCAGCGCCCCGAAGAGCACGTCCTGCACGCTGACCTGCGCGGACCCGAGCGTGACGAGCACCGGGTAGTCCTCGCTGCGGGACGCGAGCGACGCCAGGCACAGCCACGCGAGCACGGCACGCCGGTCGAGTGATGTCGCTCGGCGGGGCATCGCGGG